>NZ_JARVSL010000022.1:0-198450 GCF_030209215.1 Pseudomonas sp. efr-133-TYG-23
CCCTGATGCTGGGCGCCCAAATCGGCGAGCGCGTGGCCGACATGCCCGCGCCCCGCCTGCAAGGTGCCGTGGGCAACAACGTCAACCCCGCTGACGTTACAGGCAGCGATGTACTGGTGACGTTCACTTACCTCGATACCCAGCCCGGCGACAAGCTCCATTGGTCTTGCATCGGCTCGGGCCTGGGCGGCTCCGCCAACGGTACCCTGGACATCAATGGCGCCACCGCAGGCCGGGAACTGCCCTATCCGGTCACCCGCGACATTCTCGACAAAAACAACAACGGCAGTTTACGCATCAGCTACAGCCTGGAACGCCAAGGCCCGCCCCGGGTGGAACTGCGTTCGGAAGCCCTGAACCTGACGGTTGGCGTCGGCGTTCAGTTGGAGCGGCCGGTGGTCGGAGGTGCCTCGTTATTCCCTGACCAGCTCAACCCGCTGGCCGTGGTAGACGGTACCTATGTGTTGGTGAAGTTCCGGCCGATGCTGGCAACCGATCAGATTCGTGTGGACTGGATCAGCGCCGACGGCACTGGCAGCGTGGCCGTGAGTGCACAAGGCAACCCCAGCACCCACGAAGTAGAGGTGCCCATACCGTCCGAGGTCATCGCCAAAGGCATCCGCGAGGGCGGCAATCGCATCAGCGTGCAGTACCACTTCACGCGCGGCAGCTTCCCCTATGAGTCCGATGTGCTGGACCTGGAACTGCTGCCCCTGACCGGGCTGCCCACGCCGACCATCGACGGGGTGGGCGACAAGGTGCTGTTGGTGCTGGCAGAACTCAACGATGCCGCCCGTACGCGTATTCCGGTGTGGAGTTTCATCGCCCCCAACCAACTGATGTGGATGACCTACACAGGGACTTTCGCCAACGGCAGCATTTATAAAGAGCACACCTACACCGCCAACCTGGTGACCCCGAACGGCGTCACCCATGGCATTTTCCCTCCGACCCCGGTGGACAAACTGCGCCTGCTCAAGGATGGCTCACGGCTGACCATCGAGTTCTGGGTCACCTTGTCCGAAAGCTACGACATAAACTCGGCCGTGCTGTTCGGTGTGCGCGAACACACGGTGCAGGCGCTGCCTTCCACCTTGCCCGCCCCGGCATTTGACAACCGGCCGGGCGCGACCCTGACCATCTACCCGCTGGACTATGAAAACACCGCGTCGGTCACGGTGAAATACGACGGCATGAACGGCGAACACGTAATCCAGTTGAAATGGTTGTTCCCCGATGGCTCCGAAGCCGATATTCCGGCTAAGAATGGTCTGGCCGGCGGTCGTGTGGACTTTGCCATCAGCCAGCAGATCCTCGCCGCCAGCGTGGGTAAAACCATCGAGTTGATGTATATCGCCATGATCAATGGCAGCCCGGTGGACTCCTTCGAACAACGGCTGACGGTGCAAACGATCCGCGAATCGGACCTGCCACGGGTATTGATCAACGCTAAGGCCAATGGCGACACGCTGGACCTCAACACCTTTACTGGCAACGCCACCGCGGCCCTGGCCAAGTGGCGGTTGAGTATCACGGGGCAACGGGTATGGATCACCTGCAGCGCTCCGGGCGTCACGCCTCTGGAAGTTTTAAGCGCGTATGACATTAACTCACTCGAAGCCAACAATGGCCTGGCGAATAAGACGGTGCTGCGCACCTGGTTGGCGGCGTTGCCGAATAATCAGGAGATCACGGTTAGTTGTGCGGTGACGTTTGATGGAAGTACAGATAGATCAACGGCCGTGGACTTGCCGTCGACGACCTATCGCGTCTTGACAGCCATTGGGGAGTTGCGATTGCCCAACTTGGTCCAAGCCAGTGGTATCGGTGCCTCCCAGACGCTGGCGCCCTTAAGTGCCTTGAATGGCGGCACGGTGGAAGTGAGCTACGACGGCATGCTGACCACCGACATCATCAAAGTCACCATGGTGGGTAATGGCGCTGCCGGTTCTCCCAACATCCCGGAGAAAAATGGCAGTGTATCGGGCACCGTTCCATTCCCCATCCCAGCGCATGCTATTGGGGTCAATATCGGTCGTACCAACCAGACTTTCACCCTCCAGTACAAGGTCACCCGGAACGGCTCGCCCAAAAATTCCGGCGTAGTAACGGTGACAGTGACGCCGATCCCCGTGGGGAACATGCCAAGGCCGTTGATCAACAACACCCCTGCCGGAGCGACGCTGGACCTGAACACCTTTGTCGGTAATGCAATGGCTACGCTGGCGAAATGGCCGTTCAGTGCCGCTGGTCAACGGGTGTGGTTGATTTGCAGCAGTGCGAATGTGGGAGACCTGTATGTGCTCAATGGTGAGCCCATCAGTCAGTCAGAAGCGACAAACGGGCTGGCGAATAAACCGGTGTTACGCACTTGGTTGGAATCTGTGCCCAACGGCCAGCAGATAGAGCTCAAGGCCCAGGTGACGCTCGACGGTAGTCAGACTCCGGGCAGAGAGACTCCTTTTCAGAGCACGACTTACAAAGTCTCGCAGGCTTTCCAGATCGATCGTAGCGATATGGATTTGAAAGGGTTTGCGATTATTGCATTCAACTGGCCGAGGAATGGGCAGGATTACCCTGGAAATGCAGCAACTCGCGTACCCACGGGAGGTCAACCGCCCTATACCTATGTATCACGCAACTCAGCCATCGCCCAGGTGACCTCGACGGGTAAAGTGACAGGCTATAGCAATGGCGTCACGACCATTGATGTACGAGACAATGCAGGGCACTGGTTGTCTTACAATGTGTACGTTTCGAACGTGTGGGCAGTGCGCGAATACCCCCATGCGATAAGCAGCGCTGACGCCTATAACTGGCGCCGATCATTACCCGGCGCCATTGGTCTGGATTGGCCCAACGGTCTTGAACATATGCAAAAAGTCTACGGTCCATCCTCGCAGTTCCCAGTGCCTTATGATGCCTTTTACTGGGTGTGTATCGACAACGGTGTGTATTGCTTCACGTTAGTCGATGCTGCTTGGGACACGCGACTGCCAACACAGATCAGGTGTTTAGGCGTCAACTATCGAGCACCGGCCTGGTGCTTACAGCCGACTTGATTATCCATTCACCGCCGATTAACACGTAACGGAGTTTGAAAGATAAACCCGTTACGTGTTTTTACTTAGTTTCAAATCCCCCAACACTTCCCACTCTTCGCCAACCGCCCCCGCATCGCATCCACATTCGCCGCTAGTTGCAGCGTTAACAACCGATACCCATCCAGCGCGCTGTACACCGGCGCATCCAGCGTGGGCTCGCGGCCCGTGCCGGTACTTGGGCGCTCCAGTCGTTCGGTCATGCCGGATTTCAACGCCCGCGCCATCCCCACCAATTGCACACGGATCTGCCGATGCTCGGCCTTCAAGACGGCCTGCATACGGGCCATCGCTTGTTCGTCGCGAGGGTCGGGACGGGTGTTGCCGAGAATCTCCAGGGTGCTGATGCACAGCCGTAGATGACGCTGGATGGCGTCCAGCTCGGTCATGGAAATGCGCACTTCCTTGGATACCGACGGCATCAGCGAGCGCAGTTGCACCATTGCCGCATTCAAACGGTTGAGCAGTTTGACGTGTTCATCATCGGTGACCGACTTTCCACTGATGATCCGGCTGTAGATCTGTGCGCAGTCACGCAGGGCGCTGGCCAGGTTATAGCGCCACGAATACACGGCATACAGCGGCAGGGCGAAGGAGAACGCCAGGGCCAGGACGATACCGATGAGAATATCCACGGTACGCCATAAACCATCCGACAACGGGTTGTCACCGTGGCCGGCGACGATAAACACGGTGATCGCCGACAGCAGCGCGATATAACCGCCCTTGCCGATGGCGTGATAGGAGAAGAACCCGCACACCACCGACATTAGCAGGTAGGTCAGCAGCGGTAGGCCGAAGTAGGCCTGTTGCACCACCAGCAGCAGACCGACACTGGCACCGATTAAGGTGCCGTAGGCGCGTTCCACGGCTTTTTTGCCGATATTGCCGTGGTGCTGCAGCCCGCCGATCACGATCAACATGGTTACCGACGCCCATTCGCCGTGGGGCAGGTTGATGCCGGTGGTCAGCAGGATCGTGGCCAGCAAGCCGATGGACACGCGCACGGCGTGGATCAGCTTGGCATGCCGGTAGCGGCGGTAGGGGTCGAGCAAGGGGCGCAACAGGCGCCGGGCAAACATCGGCAGATTCATTGATAACAAAGGACCCTCAACTCTCCAGCTATAAACAATCCAAATGTGGGAGGGGGCTTGCCCCCGATAACTGTGGATCAGTAAAGAATCGGTTAGCTGACACACCACTATCGAAGCCAAGCCCTCTCCCACATTGTTTGACCGAGGTGAACTTAGAAGATGTAGTCAGTGGTCAGGAAACTTGAATCACGGTTGCGCAGGATCTCGCTGACCAGTGCCTTGTTGCTCTCTTGGAACTTGGTCGCCACCAGGGTGCGGATCGAAAACACGCGCAACGCGTCATGTACCGACAGCGTGCCTTCAGCCGAGTTCTTGCGCCCGTTGAAGGGGAAGGTGTCCGGCCCGCGCTGGCATTGGGCGTTGATATTGATGCGCCCGACCTGGTTGGCAAAGGTATCCACCAGGCGCCCGATGGCTTCGGGGTTGGTGCCGAACAGGCTGAGCTGTTGGCCGAAGTCCGAATCCAGAACGTAATCGATCACGGTATCCAGGTCGCGGTAGGGCACGATCGGCACCACCGGGCCGAATTGTTCTTCGTGGTAGACGCGCATTTGCGGATTCACTGGGTACAGCACCGCCGGGTAGAAGAACGAACCGCGACTGACCCCGCCATTGGCATTCACCACCTGGGCCCCGTGCTGCGTCGCGTCGGCCACCAAGCCGTTGAGGTAATCGACCTTGCCCACTTCCGGCAACGGCGTCAGCGAAACGCCGTCCTCCCAAGGCATCCCGGGCTTGAGCGTCGCCAGGCGTGCGTTGAATTTTTCGATAAAAGCCTCGACCACCTCTTCATGCACGAAGAGGATTTTCAACGCGGTGCAGCGTTGGCCGTTGAACGATAGCGAGCCCGTCACCGCTTCGCTGACGGCATTGTCCAGGTCCACCTCGGGCAGCACGATGCCGGGGTTTTTCGCGTCCAGGCCCAGAGCGGCCCGCAAGCGGTGCGGCTTGGGGTGCAGTTTCTTCAAGTCGCTGGCGGCTTTGTTGGTGCCGATGAACGCAAAGATATCGATCTTGCCGCTGGCCATCAGCGCGCTAACGGTCTCGCGGCCGCTGCCATAGATCACGTTGATCACCCCGGCCGGGAAGCTGTCGCGGAACGCTTCCAACAGTGGGCGGATCAGCAGCACGCCGAGCTTGGCCGGCTTGAACACCACGGTGTTACCCATGATCAGTGCCGGGATCAGGGTGGTGAAGGTTTCGTTGAGCGGGTAGTTGTAGGGGCCCATGCACAGCGCCACGCCCAGCGGCACGCGGCGGATCTGCCCGAGGGTGTCCTGTTCCAGCTCGAAGCGGCTGGAGCGGCGATCCAGCTCTTTGAGGGCGTTGATGGTGTCGGTGATGTAGTCGCAGGTGCGGTCGAATTCTTTCTGGGAATCCTTGAGGTTCTTGCCGATCTCCCACATCAGCAGCTTGACCACCCCATCGCGCTGCTCGCGCATGCGCCGCAAAAACGCTTCGACGTGGCGGATGCGGTCAACTACGCGCATCGTCGGCCATTCGCCCTGGCCACGATCGTAGGCACGCACGGCGGCGTCGAGGGCGGTGAGGGCGGTGTCGGCGTCCAGCAGCGGCGTGCTGCCGATCACCACCCGTTGGTCACCCAGTTGCACCGGGCTGTGCACTTGGGCCAGCGGGCCATTCCACACCCGCAACTGGCCGTTCACCAGGTAGTCACGCTGTTCGATGGGCGCTGCCAGGCGGTATTGCTCTGGGATCTCGGCGGTGGAAGTAGGAAACAGCTGAGCGAGCAAGGGCTGAGTGGTCATGGAGCTATCCCTGTAATAGTTACAAAACTTGACTGGTACTTGACTAGAGAGTCACCCAACCAAGGGCTCTATGGCAAGGCTTGCGCGCTTTGCAGTACGCAGAGCGACTGGCGCCGGGTAAACTGCGCGCCTTTCTTGAAGGAGTTCATATGAGTCAGTACCAGCCGGGCATTCTTGCTGCACCGGTGCCGTTGCAGGCACGCCATCTGTTTTTCGCCGTGGATTCCCTGGCCGCCGTTCCCGTTGCGTTGGACGCATTGGTGCGGATGGCGGATGCGGCGGCGGTGGTCGGGTTGGGTGAGCCGCTGGTCACTGCACTGGGCGCAACCATTGACGGCTTGCGGCCGTTTCCGGCGATCAGCGCGCCGGGGGCGCATAACCCGTCGACCCAACAGGCGCTGTGGGTGTGGCTGCACGGTGCGGATCGCGGCGAACTGCTGCTGCGCAGTCGCGCGTTCGAGAAGGCCCTGGCCCCGGGCTTTCGTCTGGTGCAGTCGATTGAAGGCTTCCGCTACAAGACCGGCTTCGACCTCACCGACTACGAAGACGGCACCGAAAACCCTCACGACGATGCTGCCGTGGACGCCGCCTTGACTGACGGCGGTGCCAGCTTCGCCGCCCTTCAGCAATGGCAGCACGACCTCGATGGTTTCGCCGCGTTGCCAGCCCAGGAACGCGACCACATCATCGGCCGCCGCCACGGCGATAACGAAGAACTGGACGACGCCCCAGAGTCGGCCCACACCAAACGTACCGCCCAGGAGAGCTTCACCCCCGAGGCCTTCGTGGTGCGCCGCTCCATGCCGTGGGCCGAAAACGGTCAGGCCGGCCTGATGTTCCTCGCCTTCGGCCATTCCTTCGATGCCTTCGAGGCGCAGCTGCGCCGTATGAGCGGCCTGGAAGACGGGATTGTCGACGGCCTGTACCGCATCAGTACGCCGTTGACCGGCGGCTACTACTGGTGCCCGCCGGTCCTGGATGGGCACCTGGATCTTAGTGCGCTGGCCAGTTGATAGTGGCGCGCGTGACTAGCCGATCAGCTCAACCTTGCCGCTGTCGAGGCGGTACACACCGCCGACAATCTGCAAGGTGCCTTTGGTCAGGGCGTCGGCCAACAGGCTGGATTCAGTCTTGAGCCGTGCGACGGTATCAATGACGTTCTGTGCGATGGCGTTATCCAACACGTTGCCCGGCGCTTTCAGCACCTTGGTCACGGACGGTTTGATCGCGTCGGCCAGGCCCTGAATCTTGCCGGGGAATTGAGCGTTGTCTTTGACCGCCTTGACCCCGGCCGCCACAGCCCCGCAACTGTCGTGCCCCAGCACCATGATCAGTGGCGTGCCCAGCACCGCCACGGCGTATTCGAGGCTGGCCAGTCCGTCATCGGTGACGAAGTTGCCGGCCACACGCACGGCGAACAGGTCGCCTCGACCGGTATCGAAGGCATATTCGGGCGCGATCCGCGAGTCGGCGCAACTGAGTACCGCGACGAAGGGGTTTTGCCCGCCGACCAAGGCCTCACGTTCGTGCATGAAATCATGGCGTCGTTTGACGCCGGCGGCATAGCGCTGATTGCCCTCCATCAAACGTTCCAGCGCCTGTTGTGGGTCGAGCTTGTTGGCCGCTTTCGGCACCGGGGCGGCCTGAACCATGCCGCTGGGTAAAGCGCCGGCCAGCATCAACGCGCTGGCGCCGAGTGTGGTCAGACGCAGAAAGTCACGGCGGCCGTTGTTCGACGGCGTATCAGTGGGGCGATGGGCGTTGCACATGGAGGGGCTCTCGATAGGGGTTAGCGAAAGCGCCAAGGGTGCAAAGAATGCTGAGCGAAGAATGTAGGAGGTTTCTGCATGTGCAGCGGACGCTGAACCCGAATAGGTCGAAAGCTCGTCGATCGTCCGCTGAAAAGAACAACGCCAGCCCTAAACCTGAGAGCCTTCGCCGCCTGCGTGAATCGTTTGTGACTCAGACGCTTTTGAGGTGGTCGAGCCAGGCAGGGTCCAGGCGGGTCTGGTCGGTGTCCAGCCCCAGCGCCTGCATCTTGCTGACGTGGGCCTGCATCTCACCGACCAACTGCGCCTGGGCGCTGGAGTTGGCGTCCAATTCGTGCATCTGAGTCAGCCCCAGGTGATAAAAACGCAGCAGCTTCATGGCTGTCGGATCATTGGCCTGCACTCCCTCGGTGACCTTGTGCATCACGTTAGTCACGCTCATCAGGCTACGCTTGAGCTGCCAGCCATACACCGCCGGTGCCAGCCACGCCTGGCCCCAAAAGGGGCCGCGCACCAGCGCCAGGGTGATCAGTACGCCGGCGAACACACCACCGACGTTGAAGCGGAAATTATCCCCGCCGGGCTCGCCGAACAGCGTCACCGCCAGGCTCGACAGCACCATGGCTAGGGCCAAGAACAGCACCGCCACGGTCAAAGTGCTGCGGCGGGTCTGTTGGCGGTAGAGGGCGGGGTCACAGGGTTTGAGCTCGAACATCCGGGTCAGGTCTCTAGAGGATGGCGGGGTGGCATCATCGCACGTCGGGGCAAACAAGTTGAACGTTGGTGCGCGGGGCTTTCTCTAAATCGGTGCAGGCCACCCATTATGACGAGGTGAACCATCATGCCCGAATACAAACAGCCACCGCCCGGCACGCCAGACCCCAACCGTACCCCCGGTGAGGAGGAGCGCGACAACGACGCTCTGCGCCCCAATGATCCCGCGCATCGTCAGGACATTGACGATACGGAGCAAGCCGAGCAAGACCTGGAAACCCTTCACGATAAAGCCCGTCCGCTCTAGAGGAGATAGCCATGACCGCTCCAGACAAAGGCCCGCGCTCCAGCGAGCACGCCAGTGGCAAGGATGAGCTGGGTTTCGACCCGGACTCGCCGGATGTCGCCGACCCGCAGGTCGACCCGATCGGCCCGGCCATCGCGCCGCTGGACAAGGATAAAAAAGATCACCCGGAAAAAAAGCCGCCTTACGATCCGTTGGGCGACTTGAAGAAGTGATGCAGGCCCCGCTCGATTGAGCGGGGCTTTTTGGTTTAGGGGATGGGGGTTATTTAGGTGGCATCCAGGTCACATTGGTGATGCCGTATTTCTCCGCCCAGGGGCGGGTGGTTTTTTTGACTTGCTCATGGCCCACGCGGCCAATGCGACTCACATGGGCAACGTCGGCGTCGACCGCCGCCCAATGCCAGGCCTCGGCGTTATTCATCACTTCGGCGCGTACTACAAAGGACTTCGGTTGACCGTGCAGCTGATAATTAATGGTGTAGATTTTTGCGGTACTCATGGTGCCTCCCTGACTTGTTATAAATGGATAGGAAGGCGTTTAAAAAGGTTCATTCAAAATGACAATCTGCACGCGGGCGCGGCATAGTGACGCCTTCGACCGTGCTCAAGGACCGTGCCATGCCCCGTCTCACCCATTGCCAGCGCTACCTGCAACGCCTGGGCTACGACACTCCGCCACCGCCCACCCTGCAAACTCTGCAAGACCTGCAATTGCGCCATGTTTGCACCTTTGCCTTTGAGAGCCTGTCGACCCTGCTGCACCAGCCGGTACCGATCGATCTGCCGAGCGTCGAGCACAAAGTATTGTTCGAGGGGCGCGGCGGCTACTGCTACGAGTTGAACCAGATGTTTCTGATGCTATTGCAGGAATTAGGCTTCGACGCGCGCGGCATCACCGGCCGGGTTGTCATGGGCGGCCCGCCGGATGCGCGTACGGCGCGTACCCATCGTCTGAGCCTGGTGAACCTGGACGGAGTGCGCTACATCGCCGACGTGGGCTTTGGTGGCATGGTGCCGAGCAGCCCGTTGCAACTCGATACCCAGGCGGCGCAGGCCACGGCCCATGAGCCTTACCGCCTGACATTCGATGCGCAGGAGAGCAGCTATACGCTGTGGGCCGAAGTGGCCGGGGAATGGCGCGGCTTATACGTGTTCGACCTGCAAGTGCAGGCCGACATCGATTACGAAATCGGCAACTGGTACGTCTCGACCCACCCTGGCTCGCCCTTTCTGGGGCAGCTCAAAGTCGCGCGGCTGGCCGTGGGGGAGCGGCACACGTTGAACAACGCGCATTACGCAATTCACTATCTGGACAGGCCCAGCGCCAAGCGTACGTTGCAACACAGCGATGAACTGCTGGCATTGCTACGCGACACGTTCGGCATTCAGGTGCCTAAGCACCCACGTTTGAGCGACGCATTGGATGACTTGATCCGCGCAGGCCGCCAAGAGCCTTGATCTAGAGCGTTCGCTGAACCGTTTTACCTCCAAAATCAGGTGAATTTTTTCGAACCTTTTGCGCGCGCGGAGGTTCGAAGCGGTTCCTGAATAATTTGTCCACCTGACAAGGAGATGTAAAACGATGTCCAAACTATTCGGATCATTCCTCAAAAACGCCTCGCTGCTTGCGCTGGCCACCGCGCCGGCGATGGTGTTCGCAGCGCCGTCCACCGACCCGATTTCCATCTTCGGTCTGCAGGGCAGCTACAACGATTTCAAACTCGAAGGCGGCAGCCAGAGCGACAAGGACCACATGCCCGAAGCGGGCCTGTTCTACAACTTCGGCAACAAGCTTACCGCTGAGTCCGGTTTTATCTACCAAGCCGGCCTCGAAGCCAAATATGGCGAGAAGAGCGACAACAAACTCAAGGAAGGCCAGGCCGATCTGGACCTGGGCTGGCGTGCCGCGCTGGATGCGCGCAACTTTGTCGACGTGATCGTGGGCGGTGGTTACAGCTGGACCCGCTACGAGCCAGAGTCCAACGGCAATGACCTTGAGCTGACCACCAAGTCGCCATTCGCCAAAGCGGCACTGGGTTACAACCACCAGTTCGATGACATGACCCTGCGAGTTGAAGCCGGCGCTCGTCACACCCTCGACGGCCGCGTCAAAGTCAAGGTTGACGGCTTGGGCAGCGACTCCGTCGACCTCAAGGACCGCACCAACCCGTACGCGGAAGTCAGCCTGCTGATGAACCAGAAAGGCAACCTGCCTGTGATGGCGGGCCTGTACTACACCCGCACCGAATACAAACTGGATGAAGACTCCCCCGTGGCCGACAACACCAAACTCAAGCGTGACGAGTATGGGTTCAAGGTCGGTATCGCGTTCTAACCCGTTTGTAGTGAGCTGGCTGATTGGATAAGAGGGGCTTTTGTGGCGACTGAGCTTTTGTGGTGTATCGGCTTTTATGCTGAACAGGCTTTTGAGGTGAGCGGGCTTGCCCCGCGCCGGGCTGCGCAGTAGCCCCACCAAAGGCATTGCTAAACCCGGCTTGGCACTGCGCTGCAAACCTCCAACCCAATCCCCACAATGCAAAAACGGCGCCCGAAGGCGCCGTTTTTGTTTACTCACGTCCCGCTAAGCGATCAAACACCCAGCACCGCGTGCTGCACCAGGGTGAGCAACGGCTGTGGGTAAACGCCGAGGAAGAAGGCGAGCAGGGCGATGGCCAGCAGCATCACGCCGCCGGCTTTCTGTTCCCAATGCAGCTCGGCATCCACACGACGCAGGTTCGGCTCGATCAGGTACAGGGTGACCATCACGCGCAGGTAGTAGAACACGCCGATGGCGCTGCCCAGAATCAGCGAGGCAACCAGCCACCACTCATGGGCTTCGACACCGGTAGCGATGATGTAGAACTTGCCGATAAAGCCTGCGGTCAGCGGGATACCGGCCAGGGACAGCATCATCACGGTCAGTACAGCGGTCAGGTACGGACGGCGCCAGAACAGGCCACGGTATTCGTACAGAGCGTCAGCGTCACGGCCCTTGTAAGGGGAGGACATCAGAGTAATCACGCCGAATGCGCCAAGGCTGGTGATCACGTAGGTGACCAGATACACACCGATGGCTTCCACGGCCAGGCCTTTGCTCGCCACCAGGGCGATCAGCAGGTAGCCGAAGTGGGCGATAGACGAGTAACCCAGCAGACGCTTGAGGTTGTTTTGAGTCAGCGCCAGCAGGTTACCGAACAGGATCGACGCAATGGCGATCACGGTCAGTACGTTGCTCAGCACGCCGGTGTTGGCAGCGGGGGAGATCTGGAACAGACGCACCATCACCGCAAACACTGCCACTTTCGACGCGGTCGCCAGGAACGCAGCCACCGGCGCCGGGGCGCCTTCGTACACGTCCGGGGTCCACAGGTGGAACGGCACCAGCGACAGTTTGAAGGCCAGGCCGATCAGCATCATCGCCAGGCCCAGTTGGGCGATCGGTGCAGGCATGTTGGTGGCGGCCAAGGCATGACCGATACCGGTGAAGCTCAGGCTGCCGGCTTCGGCGTAGAGCAAGGCCATACCGAACAACAGGAACGCGGAACCGGCGGCCGACAGCACCATGTACTTGATGCCGGCTTCCAAAGAGCGCTTGTTGAAGAAGGCATAGGCCACCAGGCCGTACGTCGGGATCGACAGCAGTTCCAAACCGATGAACAGGCCTGCCAGGTGCTGGGCGCTGACCAGCACGATACCGCCGGCCGCAGCCAGCAGGATCAGCAGGTACAGCTCTTCGCGGTTGCCCGGGTAGCCGGTGCCGCCTTCGCCGAGGTAGGCGTGGGCGAGGGTGACGCACGCCAGGGTGGCCACCAGGATCAACGCGATGTACAGCAGTGCGAAGTCATCGATCATCATCAGCGGGGTGACCGCCAACGGCGCGACCTTGAGGGCCGGAATGATCGACAGCAGGGCCAGGTTCAACCCGGCACAGGACAGCAGGAACGTTTGCGAGTGATTGCGGCGCCAGGCGATCGCCAGCATCACCACCACGATGGTGAGGCTGGTGATCAGCAGCGGCGCAAGCGCGATAAAGTGTTGGATCGTGAATTCCATAGCGCTCTTACCGGGCCGAAGCGAGTTGAGAGAAAGCGGTGCCGAACCACTGCTGCACGCCATGCATCGTTGCGGCAGAAGTGTCCAGGAACGATTGCGGGTACACGCCGATGTAGATCAGCAATACCGCAAGACCGAGCACCATGATCAGTTCGCGCGCATCCATCCCTTTGAGGACAGTGTCGGACTTGGCGGGGCCGAAGTAAGCGCGGTGGATCATGATCAGCGAGTAGACCGAACCGAACACCAGACCGGAGGTGGCGATGGCGCTGATCCACGGCGTTTGTACGAACGCGCCCATCAGGATCAGGAATTCGCCGATGAAGTTGCCGGTGCCCGGCAGGCCCAGGGACGCGGCGGCGAAGAACAGGCTGATCGCCGGCAGGTAGGCAATGCGCGACCACACGCCACCCATCTCGCGCATGTCACGGGTGTGCAGACGCTCGTACAGCTGACCACTGAGGATAAACAGGGCCGCGGCCGAAACGCCGTGAGCCAGCATCTGGATCACTGCACCTTGCAGCGCCAGTTGGCTGCCGGAATAGATGCCGATCAGTACGAAGCCCATATGGGAAACGGACGAGAAAGCAATCAGACGCTTGATGTCGGTTTGCGCGAAGGCCAGGAACGCACCGTAGAAAATCCCGATCAGACCGAGGGTCATGGCGATCGGCGCAAATTCGGCCGAAGCATTCGGGAACAGCGGCAGGGCAAAACGCAGCAGACCATACGCAGCGGTCTTCAACAGGATACCGGCCAGGTCCACGGAACCGGCAGTCGGTGCCTGGGCGTGAGCGTCCGGCAACCAGGAGTGGAACGGCACCACCGGCAGCTTCACCGCGAAGGCGATGAAGAAGCCCAGCATCAGCACGTACTCGGTGGTCAGGGACATCTTGGTCTTCAACAGGTCTGCGTAGTTGAAGGTAATCACGCCGGTGTTGTTGAAGTTGACCAGCACCAGACCCAGGATCGCCACCAACATGATCAAGCCGGAAGCCTGAGTGAAGATGAAGAACTTGGTCGCCGCGTAGATCCGGGTTTTCTTGCCGTCCGAAGAACTGTGACCCCAGAGCGCGATGAGGAAGTACATCGGCACCAGCATCATTTCCCAGAAAAAGAAGAACATGAACAGGTCGAGGGCGAGGAACACGCCGACCACACCGCCCAGGATCCACATCAGGTTCAGGTGGAAGAAGCCCACGTGACGCTGGATTTCTTTCCAGGAGCAGAGTACCGAGAGGATACCCAGCAGGCCGGTCAGCAGGATCATCAACAGCGACAGGCCATCGAGGGCCAGGTGCACGTTGATGCCGAAGCGCTGGATCCACACGTGCTTGAATTCAAGCGCGAAGGTGGGATCGACACCCGGTGCCGGAGCAAATGAATAGTCGCCATGGGCCCACAGCCAGAGGCCGAGCGCGAGTTCCAGGGACATGGTCAGCAACGCAATCCAGCGGGGGAGGGTGGCGCCGAAGCGTTCACCCATCCAGCAGAGCAGGCCGCCGATAAAGGGGATCAGGATTAGCCAGGGCAGAATCATGACGGGCTCGTTTCCTTTCGCAAGTTCGCAAAGTTCATATCAGACCGCTACCACTACGATGGCGCCGATCACCAGCACGGCGCCAGCCGCCATGGAAGCCGCATACCAACGCAATTGGCCGGTCTCGCTGCGGCTCAGGGCGGTGTGACCGCCTTTGGCCGCGCGCGGGATCAAACCAATGGTCTGGTCGAGCGGGTCTTTACGCAGTACATGGCTGATGGCCAGGTACGGCTTGACGAACAGTTTGTCGTAGATCCAGTCGAAGCCCCAGGCAGCGAACCACCAGGCCGACAGGAAACGGCCGATGCCACTGTTGGCCACGGCGGTCACGAAGCGGCGCTTGCCGAGGAACAGCAGGGCTGCCAGCAGGATACCGGCAATGGCAATGGCGCCCGAGGCGATTTCCAGGCTGTGCTTGGCGTCGCCGCCAGCATGACCGACGCTTTCCGGCAGTACGCCGGCCAGTGGCGGGGTGATCATGGCGCCGATAAAGGTCGACAGGATGATCAGCACCGACAGTGGCAGCCAGTGGGAGATGCCATGGCCTGCGTGCGCTTCGGTCTTGGCTTCACCATGGAAGGTGATGAAGATCAGGCGGAAGGTGTACAGCGAGGTCATGAAGGCACCGACCAGGCCTGCGTACAGCAGGTTCTGGTTGCCGCTGGCAAAGGCTTCCCAGAGGATTTCGTCCTTGGAGTAGAAACCGGCGGTCACCAGCGGCAGGGCGGCCAGGGCGGCACCACCGACGATGAAGCTGGCGTAGGCCAGTGGCAGTTTCTTCCACAGGCCGCCCATTTTGAAGATGTTCTGCTCGTGGTGGCACGCCACGATCACCGCACCGGAAGCGAGGAACAGCAGCGCCTTGAAGAAGGCGTGGGTCATCAGGTGGAAGATCGCCGCGTCCCAGGCGCCGACGCCCAGGGCCAGGAACATGTAGCCGATCTGGCTCATGGTCGAGTAGGCGAGGATACGCTTGATGTCGGTCTGCACCAGCGCGGCAAAGCCGGCCAGTACCAGAGTCACGCCGCCGACCAGGCCGACCAGGTGCAGGATCTCCGGCGCCAGGGTGAACAGGCCATGGGTACGGGCGATCAGGTAGACACCCGCGGTCACCATGGTTGCGGCGTGGATCAGAGCCGACACCGGGGTAGGACCGGCCATCGCGTCCGCCAGCCAGGTCTGCAGTGGCAGTTGCGCGGATTTACCCACGGCGCCGCCCAGCAGCATCAGGGTCGCCAGGGTGATCCAGAAGTCACCGACCTGGAATTTCTGTGGCGCCAGCACCAGCAGTTCCTGGATGTTCAGCGTGCCCACCTGTTGGAACAGGATGAACAGGCCGATGGCCATGAACACGTCGCCGATACGGGTGACGATAAACGCTTTGAGTGCGGCGTTACCGTTGTTGCGGTTGCTGTAGTAGAAACCGATCAACAGGTACGAGCACAGGCCCACGCCTTCCCAGCCGAAGTACAGGAACAACAGGTTATCGCCGAGCACCAGGAACAGCATGCTGGCGATAAACAGGTTGGTGTACGAGAAGAAGCGCGAGTAGCCCGCTTCACCGCGCATGTACCAGGACGCGAACAGGTGGATCAGGAAACCCACGCCCACCACCACGCCAAGCATGGTGATCGACAGGCCATCGATGTAGAGGGCGAAGTTGGGCTTGAAGCCCTCCACCGACATCCACTGCCACAGCACCAGGGTGTAGTGACCGCCTTCCGGCGGCGCCACGTTGAATTGCCAGATGACGTAGGCGGCGACGATCGCCGACAGGCCAATGGACCCCACGCCGATCAAAGCCGAAAGGTTTTCCGACCAGCGCCCGCGAGAGAACGACAGCAGCAGGAACCCGATCAGGGGAAACAGGAAAGTCAGAAAGATCATGTTCATCCGCGCATCTCACTGGCAGCGTCGATATCAAGCGTGTGGAAGCGACGATACAGCTGCAGCAGGATCGCCAGGCCGATACTGGCCTCGGCCGCTGCCAGGCTGATCACCAGGATGAACATGACTTGTCCATCCGGCTGGCCCCAACGTGCACCCGCAACGATGAAGGCCAGTGCTGCGGCGTTCATCATGATTTCCAGGCTCATCAACACGAACAGAATGTTACGGCGAACCATCAGGCCGACCAGGCCAAGGCAGAACAGGATGCCGGCGACCGCCAGACCATGCTCCAAGGGGATAGCAGGCATCGTCATTGCTCCTTGGCTTCGTTGCGGCCCAAGTGGAAGGCGGTGACGGCTGCGGCGAGCAGCAGCATCGACGCCAGTTCGACCACCAGCAGGTACGGGCCGAACAGGCTGATGCCCACGGCTTTTGCATCCACAGTGGTGTGGCCGATGGCCTGGCCGCTCTGGTGAGCGAACAGTACATACAGCAGTTCACCCAGCAGCAGGGCCGCGAGGACAACCGGGCCGAGCCAGATGCCGGGCTTGAGCCAGACGCGTTCCTGGGCGACCGAAGCCGGCCCCAGGTTGAGCATCATCACCACAAACACGAACAGCACCATGATGGCGCCGGCGTAGGCGATCACTTCCAGTACACCGGCGAACGGTGCGCCGAGGCTGAAAAAGGTCATGGCCACGGCGATCAGCGAAATGATCAGGTAGAGCAGGGCGTGCACGGGGTTGGTGTTGGTGATCACGCGAAGCGTGGACACAACCGCGATACCCGATGCGAAATAGAAAGCGAATTCCATCTTTCTTCCTTAAGGCAGCAAGCTCTTCACGTTGATCGGCTCGGCTTCGTTTTGTGCGGCGCCTTTTGGCTTACCGGCAACGGCCATACCTGCAACACGATAGAAGTTGTAATCAGGGTTTTTACCGGGACCAGAGATCAACAGATCTTCTTTCTCGTACACCAGGTCCTGACGTTTGAACTCGGCCATCTCGAAATCCGGTGTGAGCTGGATCGCGGTGGTCGGGCAAGCTTCCTCGCACAGGCCGCAGAAGATGCAGCGCGAGAAGTTGATGCGGAAGAAGTCCGGGTACCAGCGACCGTCTTCGGTTTCAGCTTTCTGCAGGGAGATGCAACCCACCGGGCACGCCACGGCGCACAGGTTGCAGGCAACGCAACGCTCTTCGCCATCGGGGTCGCGGGTCAGCACGATGCGGCCGCGATAGCGCGGCGGCAGGTACACCGCTTCTTCCGGGTATTGCAGGGTGTCGCGTTTGCGGAAGCCATGGCCGAAAACCATCACCAGGCTTCGCAACTGGGTACCGGTACCCTTAACGATGTCGCCAATATATTTGAACATGGGTCAAATCCTCACTGAACCGCGCCCGCTGGCGTGTTCAACAACACAACGGCAGCAGTCACCAGCAAATTGATCAGGGTCAGCGGCAGGCAGAAGCGCCAGCTGAAATCCATCACCTGGTCATACCGTGGACGCGGAATGGAAGCGCGCAGCAGGATAAACAGCATGATAAAGAACGCGGTCTTCAGGAAGAACCAGAAGAACGCCAGCTGCGGCAGGATGCCGAATGGTCCGTGCCAGCCGCCGAAGAACAGCGTGACCAACAGGGCCGAGATCAAGATGATGCCGATGTACTCACCGACGAAGAACATGCCCCACTTCATGCCGGCGTATTCAATGTGGTAACCGTCGGCCAGTTCCTGTTCCGCTTCCGGCTGGTCGAACGGGTGACGGTGCGTCACGGCCACGCCAGCGATGAAGAACGTACAGAAGCCGAAGAACTGCGGAATGATGAACCACAGGTTCTGCGCCTGGTACTCGACGATGTCGCGCATGTTGAACGAGCCGACCTGCACCACGATGCCCATCAGCGCCAGGCCCATGAACACTTCGTAGGACACGGTCTGGGCCGAGGCCCGCAAGCTACCCAGCAGGGCGAACTTGTTGTTGCTCGACCAACCTGCGAACAGCACCGCATAGACCGACAGACCGGCCATGGCAAAGAAGAACAGCAAGCCGATGTTCAGGTCCGCCACGCCCCAGGTCGGGGTGATCGGGATGATCGCGAAGGCGATCAGCAAGGCGCTCATGGCCACGACCGGCGCCAGGGTGAAGATCACCTTGTCGGCAAACGGCGGGGTCCAGTCTTCCTTGAAGAACATCTTCAGCATGTCGGCGGCGATCTGGAACATGCCGAATGGGCCAACGCGGTTCGGGCCGTAACGGTCCTGCCACCAGCCCAGCAGGCGACGTTCGACGAAGCTGAGCAGGGCGCCCGCCACGACCACGGCCAACAGGATCACGATGGCCTTGACGACCGAGATGATCACGTCGATCACTTCAGGGGTGAACCAGGTCATTGCGCTGCCTCCTGCAGACCGTCAACGGTTTTGCCGAAGATCGCCGGCGGGATGCCGGCGAGGCCTTTAGGCAGTGCAACCAGGCCGGCACTCAGCTCTTCGTTGATACGCAGCGGCAGACGCAGGGTCTGGCCGGCAACGTTCAAGCTCAGCAGGGCACCGTCGTTGACACCCAGGCGGTCGGCTTCGGACTTGGCCATGGACACGTAGGCGGCGGGGATGCGCTCCTGAACCGGTGCGGCCTTGGAAGAGTTCTCCTCGCTGCCGAACAGGTGGAAGAACGGCACGACCTGCCAGGTGCCCGGGGCCGGGTTGAAAGGACGCGGGACCGCCGCGAACCAGTTCAGCGAATCGCCCTGGGTTTCGATCAGGCGAGTGCCTGGGTCGCCAGCGCGGATGTGGCCACCGACTTCGTCCTGGAACTTGTTCCACGCCTGTGGCGAGTTCCAACCTGGCGACCAGGCGAACGGCACTTGCTGACGCGGTTCGGCCGAACCCGAATAACCTTCCATCGAGAACGCGAACGCGGTGTCGTTATCTTGCGGCGTGCGCGGTTCATGCACGCTGATATCGGCGCGCATGGCGGTACGACCGGAATAACGCAGCGGCTCACGGGCCAGTTTCAGACCCTTGATGCGGAATGCGGCGGACGGCGCGGCGTCGACGATACGTGCCAGTTGCGGCGCGCTCGCGGCAGTGGCGGCGGTGACGTGGTCGAGCTGTGTCCAGTCGATCGGCCGGTTCAGCAGGGTGGAGCGCAGGGCATGCAGCCAGCGCCAGCCTTCATGAACCAGGATGCTGGCGTCCATGTACTTCGGATCGAACACCTGGAAGAAGCGCTGCGCACGGCCTTCCTGACTGACCAGGGTGCCGTCGCCTTCGGCGAAGGTGGCGGCTGGCAGTACCAGGTCGGCACGGTCGCTGGTGGCGGTCTTCTGGTGGTCGGCGACGATCAGCACTTTGGCCGCGTTCAAGGCGGCGTCCACCTTGGCCGCGTCGGTGCGGGTATACAGATCGTTTTCCAGCACCACGATGGCGTCGGCGTTGCCGTCGATCACCGCTTGCAGTGCGGCATCCACGGATTCGCCACCGAGCATGGCCAGGCCGAGGCTGTTGGCTTCCGGTACCACCAGGCTGATGGAGCCGTTCTTGTCGCGCAGCTTCAAGGCCTTGGCGATGTTGGCGGCGGCCTCGATCAGCGCCTTGGAACCCAGCGAGGTGCCGGCGATGATCAGCGGACGTTTGGCGGCCAGCAGCGCGTCGGCGATGCGTTGGGCCAATTCGACGGCTTCGGCGTCCAGGCCGTCGACGGCAGGGGCGCTCGCGTCCAGGGCATGAGCCACGGCGAAACCGAGGCGGGCCAGGTCGTCGGGGGCGGCGTGCACGCATTCTTCGGCGATATCGTCGAGCTTGGTTTCCGCCAGGCTAGCGATAAACAGTGGGTTCAGCGCGTGCTGGCCGATGTTTTTCACGGCGGCGTCCAGCCAAGGCTGTACGCGCATGGCGTCGGCCATCTCTTCAGCCTTGCCTTTGACCGACTGACGCAGCGACAGCGCGATACGCGCGGCGGTCTGGGTCAGGTCTTCGCCGAGCACGAAAATGGCGTCGTGGTCTTCGATGTCGCGCATGTTCGGCACCGGCAGCGGGCTGTCGTTCAGCACCTGCAGGACCAGGCGGATACGCTCCAGCTCACCGGCTTCGATACCGCTGTAGAAGTGCTCGGCGCCGACCAGTTCGCGCAACGCATAGTTGCTTTCGAGGCTGGCGCGTGGCGAGCCGATGCCGACGATCGTGCGGCCGCGCAGCAGGTCGGCGGCTTTATCCAAGGCTTCGTCGGTGCTCAGCTTCGCACCGCCGGCCAACAGTGGCTGGCGTGGGCGGTCTTCGCGGTTGACATAGCCATAGCCGAAACGGCCACGGTCGCACAGGAAGTACTGGTTGACCGAACCGTTGAAGCGGTTTTCGATGCGACGCAGCTCGCCGTAGCGTTCGCCCGGGGAGATGTTGCAACCGCTGGAGCAGCCATGGCAGATGCTCGGGGCGAATTGCATGTCCCACTTACGGTTGTAACGCTCGGAGTGAGTCTTGTCGGTGAACACACCGGTCGGGCAGACCTCGGTGAGGTTGCCGGAGAACTCGCTTTCCAGCACGCCGTCTTCGACGCGACCGAAGTACACGTTGTCGTGGGCGCCGAATACGCCAAGGTCGGTGCCGCCGGCGTAGTCTTTATAGAAGCGCACGCAGCGGTAGCAGGCGATGCAGCGGTTCATCTCGTGGGAGATGAACGGGCCGAGGTCCTGGTTCTGGTGGGTACGCTTGGTGAAGCGATAGCGGCGCTCGTTGTGGCCGGTCATCACCGTCATGTCCTGCAGGTGGCAGTGACCGCCTTCCTCACAGACCGGGCAGTCGTGAGGGTGGTTGGTCATCAGCCACTCGACGACACTGGCGCGGAACGCCTTGGATTCTTCATCGTCGATGGAGATCCAGGTGTTGTCGGTGGCTGGGGTCATGCAGGACATGACGATACGACCACGGGTGTCGTTCTCGTCGGTGTATTGCTTGACCGCACACTGGCGACAGGCACCGACGCTACCGAGCGCGGGGTGCCAGCAGAAATAAGGGATGTCGAGGCCTAGTGACAGACACGCCTGTAACAGGTTGTCCGCCCCATCGACTTCGAGCGCTTTGCCGTCTACGTGGATAGTGGCCATGGTTCAAAGTTCTTCGTTGGCCCGTTGTCAGCGGGCGTGGCTAATGGAATCTTGTTATTCATGTGCATCTACACAGCCTTAAAGGCGTCAGCACATGACAAGGCGAAGGGCACGGACCCTTCGCCTGTTTAAGCGTTACGCACCGACCATGGTCGGTGATACCACCTGATTGAGATCGCCTGCGCGGGTTGGCGCGATGCCGGCCTCGAATTCAGAGCGGAAGTATTTGATTGCGCTGCCCAACGGCTCCACGGCGCCCGGTGCGTGAGCGCAGAAGGTCTTGCCTGGGCCGAGGAAACCGACCAGACCCAGCAGGGTCTCGATATCACCCTCGCGGCCTTCGCCTTTTTCCAGGGCCATCAGCAGCTTGACGCTCCACGGCAGGCCATCGCGGCATGGGGTGCAGAAGCCGCAGGATTCACGGGCGAAGAACTGCTCCATGTTGCGCAGCAACGAGACCATGTTGACGGTGTTGTCCACCGCCATCGCCAGGCCCGTACCCATGCGGGTGCCCACCTTCCCGATGCCGCCGGCGTACATTTGGGCGTCGAGGTGCTCGGGCAGCAGGAAACCGGTACCGGCGCCACCCGGCTGCCAGGCTTTCAAGGTGTAGCCGTCGCGCATGCCGCCGGCGTAGTCCTCGAACAGCTCGCGGGCAGTCACGCCGAAGGGCAGCTCCCACAGGCCAGGATTCTTGACCTTGCCGGAGAAGCCCATGAGCTTGGTGCCCATGTCTTCGCTGCCTTCGCGGGCCAGGGATTTGTACCAGTCCACGCCGTCGGCGATGATCGCCGGCACGTTGCACAGGGTCTCGACGTTGTTCACACAGGTCGGCTTGCCCCAAACGCCCACGGCGGCAGGGAAGGGCGGCTTGGAGCGCGGGTTGGCGCGACGGCCTTCGAGGGAGTTGATCAACGCGGTTTCTTCACCGCAGATATAACGCCCAGCGCCGGTGTGCACGAACAGTTCGAAGTCAAAACCCGAACCGAGGATATTCTTGCCCAGCAGGCCGGCGGCCTTGGCTTCTTCCACGGCACGGTTGAGGTGCTTGGCGGCGGTGGTGTATTCGCCGCGCAGGAAGATGTAGCCACGGTAGGTCTTCAGTGCGCGAGCACTGATCAGCATGCCTTCGATCAGCAGATGGGGCAGTTGCTCCATCAGCATGCGGTCTTTCCAGGTGTTCGGCTCCATTTCATCCGCGTTGCACAAGAGGTAACGGATGTTGATGGATTCGTCCTTGGGCATCAGGCCCCATTTGACGCCCGTGGGGAAGCCTGCACCGCCGCGGCCTTTGAGGCCGGCGTCTTTCACGGTCTGGACGATATCGTCCTGGGCCATGTCGGCGAAGGCCTTGCGCGCTGCGGCGTAACCGTTCTTGGCCTGGTACTCGTCAAACCATACCGGTTCGGCATCGTCGCGCAGGCGCCAGGTCAATGGATGAGTTTCGGGCGACCGCTGGATGCGGTTGGCTGGGCCGAAAGAAGTCAGGGTCATGGGTAGCCCTCGAGCAATTGGGTCACGCCAGCAGGCTGTACGTCACCGAATGTGTCGTCGTCGATCATCAACGCCGGCGCCTTGTCGCAGTTGCCCAGGCAGCACACCGGCAGCAGCGTGAAGCGGCCGTCCGGGGTGGTCTGGCCGAGGCCGATGCCCAGCTTGTTCTGGATTTCGCTGACCACGGATTCGTGACCGCCGATGTAGCAGACCATGCTGTCGCACACGCGAATGATGTGGCGGCCGACCGGCTGACGGAAGATCTGGCTGTAGAACGTGGCCACGCCTTCAACGTCGCTGGCGGGGATGCCGAGGATCTCGCCGATGGCGTAAAGGGCACCGTCCGGTACCCAGCCACGTTCCTTCTGGACGATCTTCAAGGCTTCGATCGACGCCGCGCGCGGGTCTTCGTAGTGATGCAGCTCGTGCTCGATGGCCGAGCGCTCGGTTTCACTCAAGGTGAAACGGTCTGTCTGGATAAGCGTGCTGTTCATGCTTAGCGGTCCACGTCGGCCATAACGAAATCGATACTACCCAGGTACGCAATCAAGTCCGCGACCATCTCGCCTTTGATCACCGAAGGGATCTGCTGCAAGTGGGCGAAGCTTGGGGTACGAATCCGGGTGCGGTAGCTCATGGTGCCGCCATCGCTCGTCAGGTAATAACTGTTGATACCCTTGGTCGCTTCGATCATCTGGAAGGATTCGTTGGCCGGCATGACCGGGCCCCACGAAACTTGCAGGAAGTGCGTGATCAGGGTTTCGATGTGCTGCAGAGTGCGTTCTTTCGGTGGCGGCGTGGTCAGCGGGTGATCCGCCTTGTAGGGACCGGTCGGCATATTGCGCATGCACTGCTCGATGATCTTCAGGCTCTGGCGCATTTCTTCGACGCGCACGATGCAACGGTCGTAGGCATCGCCGTTGGCCGCCAGCGGTACTTCGAACTCGAAGTTCTCATAGCCGGAATAAGGGCGTGCTTTACGCAGGTCGAAATCGCAACCGGTGGAACGCAGGCCAGCACCGGTGACGCCCCATTCCAGGGCTTCCTTGGTGTTGTACTGGGCGACGCCGATGGTACGACCCTTGAGGATGCTGTTGTCCAGGGCGGCCTTCTGGTACTCGTCCAGACGCTTGGGCATCCACTCGACGAACTCCTTGACCAGGCGCTCCCAGCCGTTCGGCAGGTCGTGGGCCACACCACCAATGCGATACCAGGCCGGGTGCAGGCGGAAGCCGGTGATGGCCTCGATGACCTTGTAGGCGCGCTGACGGTCGGTGAAGGTGAAGAACACCGGGGTCATGGCGCCGACGTCCTGGATATAGGTACCCAGGAACAGCAGGTGGCTGGTGATGCGGAAGAACTCGGCCATCATGATGCGGATGGTGTCGACGCGGTCTGGCACCTTGATGCCGGCCAGCTTCTCGACTGAGAGCACGTACGGCAAGTTGTTCATCACGCCGCCGAGGTAGTCGATACGGTCGGTGTACGGGATGAAGCTGTGCCAGGACTGACGCTCGGCCATCTTCTCGGCGCCACGGTGGTGGTAGCCGATGTCCGGTACGCAGTCGACGATTTCTTCGCCGTCCAGCTGCAGGATGATGCGGAAGGCACCGTGGGCCGAAGGGTGGTTAGGGCCCAGGTTGAGGAACATGTAGTCCTCGTTGGCGCCGGAACGCTTCATGCCCCAGTCTTCCGGGCGGAAGCGCGCGGCCTCTTCTTCAAGCTGCTGCTTGGCGAGGTTGAGGCTGAACGGGTCGAATTCCGTGGCACGGGCCGGGAAGTCCTTGCGCAACGGGTGACCTTCCCAGGTCGGCGGCATCATGATGCGCGACAGGTGCGGGTGACCCGGGAAGTCGATGCCGAACATGTCCCAGACTTCGCGCTCGTACCAGCTGGCATTCGGCCAGATGCCGGTCACGGTCGGGATGCTCAGGTCGCTCTCGGACAGCGCGACCTTGATCATCACATCGCTGTTACGTTCCAGCGACATCAGGTGATAGAACACGGTGAAATCGGCGCCGCTCGGCAGCCCCTGGCGCTTGGTGCGCAGACGCTCGTCCACGCCATGCAGGTCATAGAGCATGACGTACGGCTTGGGCAGGTGGCGCAGGAAGGTCAGGACTTCGACGAGCTTGGCGCGCGCCACCCACAACACCGGCATACCGGTGCGCGTGGCCTGGGCGGTGAAGGCGTCAGGGCCAAAACGGTTATTGAGTTCGACGACCACATCCTGGTCGTCTGCCTTATAAGGCGGGATGTACAGAGCACTGCCTGTAGTCATGGTTTTTTATCGCTTTCGGTCAACGTAAAGAATGAAGCCAGGTTTTCGTTCTATGAAAGAAGCGGCGCTGGATCAGACTTCGTCGGGGCTGCGCAGGTTGGTGACCTGAATACGCTGTTCGCGGCGCTGTTCCTTTTGTGACGGCATCTCGGCGCGGTATACGCCTTGATCTCCGACAACCCAGGAAAGTGGGCGACGCTCCTTGCCAATCGATTCCTGCAACAGCATCAAGCCTTGCAGAAATGCTTCAGGACGGGGCGGGCAGCCAGGCACGTAGACGTCCACGGGCAGGAACTTGTCCACCCCCTGGACCACGGAGTAGATATCGTACATGCCACCGGAGTTGGCGCACGAACCCATGGAGATAACCCACTTTGGCTCGAGCATTTGCTCGTAGAGACGCTGGATGATCGGCGCCATCTTGATAAAGCAGGTACCGGCGATAACCATGAAATCCGCCTGGCGCGGCGAGGCCCGGATCACTTCGGCGCCGAAGCGCGCAATGTCGTGGGGCGCCGTGAAGGCGGTGGTCATTTCCACGTAGCAGCACGAAAGGCCGAAGTTGTACGGCCACAGGGAGTTCTTACGCCCCCAGTTGACCGCGCCACTCAGCACGTCTTCGAGTTTGCCCATGTAGATGTTTTTGTGGACTTGATCTTCTAACGGATCGGAGACGGTTTCCCGTTCGCCGATGGGGTACTGCTCGTTAGGAGCATCCGGGTCGATCCTGGTGAGATTGTATTGCATCGCCAAAGCCTCATTGTTTCAGCTTCGCTTGCCGCTTGCGACGAGCTTCCGGAGCCCAGTCAAGGGCGCCCACTCGGAACAGGTAGACAAGACCTGCCAACAGAATTGCTATGAAAACGAGAGCTTCGACGAATCCGGTCCAGCCGCTTTCGCGGACGGACACAGACCAGGCAAAGAGAAAGAGGGCTTCGATATCGAAGATCACGAACAGCATCGCGACCAGATAGAATTTGGCTGAGAGCCGCAAGCGGGCGCCACCTGTAGGTAGCATGCCGGACTCGAACGGTTCGTTTTTGCTGCGGCCCCAGGCTTTTGACCCGAGGAGGCTGGAGACGCCGAGCATGAAGGCGCAGAGGCCGACAACACCGAGGAGGAAAATGGCAAAGCCCCAGTTGTGGGCCATGAGTCCTGTCGCTTCGGTCATGCTGGAAATCCTTAACAGAGAGCAAAGGTCTCTGAGCTCGAAAAAAGTAACGATGCAGTGACGATATGTCGCAGCGTAGTCAATCGCGTTGATTTTATGGCTAAACACCGGGCAAGTAAAATTCCGATGGCGAAATTATTCGGTGGAATAAGGACATAGTGCACCTTTGTGGGGCTGCAGCCCTTGTGGCGTGGGCATTAGCGGGCATTTGATCAATTGTGTTTTGTTTAGGTTGTAACGAAGTTTCTATGTTCTAAATGATAATGAATATTGTTTGGGCGAGTTTTAAGCGGGTGGTCGTGGTGTGGCGAGGGAAGTTGCCGTTACTTGCTCGGTTACCGCTAGTTGTTGAAGCGGATTTTTTAACCGATTTATCTGCAACGAATACCGCTCTGGATCAAGGTTTTGTACAAAATCTTCAGGTTGCAAGGTTCCTCATGTGGGAGGGTGGTTGCCCCCGATGGCTGAGTGTCAGGCTATAGCTTTCTTGCTGATCCACCTCTATCGGGGGCAAGCCCGCTCTCACATTGGGTCCTTATTGAATCGATGAGGTGTGTGCGGGCAAAAAAACGCCCCGAACCAGTCGGGGCGTCAGATCGTGCGGCACTGCGGTTAGCTTTTTAAGAAGTCCGCCGTGGCCGTGTACTCACATCGATCAGTGAAACTGCTCTTCTTCGGTCGAACCGGTCAGCGCGGTCACGGACGAGGTGCCGCCCTGGATCACGGTGGTCATGTCGTCGAAGTAGCCGGTGCCCACTTCCTGCTGGTGGGCCACGAAGGTGTAGCCCTTGGCGGCGTCAGCGAACTCCTGCTCCTGCAGCTTGACGTAAGCGGTCATGTCGTTGCGGGCGTAGTCGTGCGCCAGGTTGAACATGCTGTGCCACATGTTGTGGATGCCGGCCAGGGTGATGAACTGGTGCTTGTAGCCCATGGCGGACAGTTCGCGCTGGAATTTTGCGATGGTCGCGTCGTCCAGGTTCTTCTTCCAGTTGAAAGAAGGCGAGCAGTTGTAGGACAGCAGTTGGTCCGGGTATTCCTTCTTGATTGCTTCGGCGAAGCGACGGGCTTCGGCCAGATCCGGCTTGGCGGTTTCGCACCAGATCAGGTCGGCGTACGGGGCATAGGCCAAGCCGCGGGCGATGGCTTGATCCAGACCTGCGCGCACTTTGTAGAAGCCTTCCTGGGTACGCTCGCCCGTGACGAACGGCTGGTCGTACGGGTCGCAGTCCGAAGTCAGCAGGTCGGCGGCATTGGCGTCGGTGCGGGCCAGGATGATGGTCGGCGTGCCGGCAACGTCAGCAGCCAGACGCGCCGCGGTCAGTTTCTGTACGGCTTCCTGGGTCGGTACAAGCACCTTGCCACCCATGTGGCCGCATTTCTTCACGGACGCCAGTTGGTCTTCGAAGTGCACGCCGGCAGCGCCTGCCTCGATCATGCTCTTCATCAGCTCGTAGGCGTTCAGTACGCCGCCGAAACCGGCTTCGGCGTCAGCCACGATCGGCGCGAAGTAGTCGATGTAACCTTCGTCGCCTGGGTTCTTGCCGGCTTTCCACTGGATCTGGTCGGCGCGACGGAACGAGTTGTTGATGCGCTTGACCACGGTCGGTACGGAGTCCACCGGGTACAGCGATTGGTCGGGGTACATGGATTCAGCGGAGTTGTTGTCCGCCGCCACTTGCCAGCCGGACAGGTAGATCGCCTGGATACCGGCTTTTACCTGCTGGACTGCCTGGCCGCCAGTGAGGGCGCCCATGCAGTTAACGAAATCTTTGTCGGGACGGAAGGATGGCTTGGCACCTTGAGTGACCAGGTTCCACAGCTTCTCGGCGCCGAGTTTTGCAAAGGTGTGCTCAGGTTGAACCGAGCCGCGCAGGCGGACGACGTCAGCAGCGGAGTAAGCGCGGGTCACGCCTTTCCAGCGTGGGTTCTCAGCCCAGTCTTTTTCAAGGGCTGCAATTTGCTGTTCGCGTGTCAGTGCCATGGGGAAAAACCTCGTCGCGTCTTTGTGGAAAATCTACTGGGTTGAACATTCCGTTGGCCAGCCACTGTAGTCAGTGCGTGGTCATGGCTGCTCGCTGATCAGAAGCGTAGGCGGTCAGGTCAGGTTCGACGGGGTAGGCGACGGGGTGAACGATGGGCTCAAGGGGGGAGTTGAGCAGGTAAGGGCAGACTGCGAACGGTCTTCAGGCGTCGTGGGCCTTTGTACGATCCATCAGTGTGTTGCCGGGTTACCTGGTTAGCTTCCGTCCCTCGGGACAACTTCGTTCCAGTCGCAACCTCGTCAAACACGCCTTGTGGGCGGTACAGACACGAATCGGCTCGGGTGGGTAGCTTGGAGCGACGATCCGAAGGCCCTTGCCAGGGCCCCTGATTAGCGGGAGCGAGGCCATCATGCCCAGGCTTTTTTCGATCGTCAAATGTTTTGTAGTGCTTTTTTTCAGGCACTACATCTTTAGTCTAATACGACTCGTCAGTCAGTTTTTGGTGCTTCAGTTCAGGGTGTCGACCTTGACCCGCAATGTCAGGTCATCGCGGCCCTGAGTAGAGTAGGTGCGGGTTGTGGAGGTTTTATCGGCCTGAGTCTGGCGATTGATGCCGGCCAGAGGAATCCACTCGCCCAAGCGGCCGCTGATGGTTGTGTCGGTGCTCTGCACGTTCACTACATCGGGACGTTCCTGGCTCATGCGGTCACGGTTGGTACTGATCGCCAGGTGTACGGTGTCGCCGGTGACGCTGGCGGTGACATAGAACCCTTGGGTGACGTTGCGATACTGGGTCTGGTTTTGCAGGCGCCCGTAGCTGTCTTGCGAGGTGGTGGTCAGCGGCACGCTCTGGCCGACCTGGATCAGTGCGGGCACGCCTTCACTGGCCTGGATCTGCTGAATGCCGCCGTCGCGGCTGACGGTGCCGTAGCTGATGATGCGGGTCTGGCTGTCGCCGGTGTCCTGCTGATTGTTTTCATTGGTGTCGACGGTGATCAGCAGGCGCTTGGCTGGCGTATCCAGTTGTGCCAGCAGGGTGCGTAATCCCTGCACCTTGTCTGGGGCCGCGTTGACGATCAGCTGGTTGCCATAGGCGCTGACAGTACCGTCCTTGCCGATAAAATTCTGCGCCACCGGCAACAGGTCGGCGCTGGTGCGGTTGCTGAGGTTGACGACTTCGGTGTCGGCGTTGGCCGAGACGCTGACGGCCAGGAGAAGGGCGGTAAGCAGGGTACGTAGGGACATGTCCGTTATCTCTGCGAGTCAATTAGGCGTGATAGTGCCAGTTTGTCGGCCTGGGCGGTCGCTTATTGAATCGTAGACGGCAAAATGCCCCACATGGCAGGGCATTGCTGGTGGTGCTGAAATAGCTATCGGGGGCAAGCCCCCTCCCACATGTTGACCCTGTACATTTCAAATGTGGAAGGGGGGCTTGCCCCCGATAGCAGCGACGCGATCTCGAATCAGGCTCCGCGCACCATATCGACATGAGGGATCCCGACTTCCAGGAACTCATCGCTGACGATCTCGAAACCCAAGCGCTCATAGAACGGTGCGGCATACACCTGGGCGCTGAGGAATTGCTTGGTCTGGCCACGTTTCTCAGCCGCTTCGATCACCGCCTCCATCAGCTTGTCGCCTACCTTTAGACCGCGCCAGTCCTTGAGTACCGACACGCGACCGATCTCGCCGCTGGGCAGCAGGCGAGCGGTACCAATCGGAAAGTCACCCTCGTACGCGAGAAAATGCATGGCATCTGCGTCGTCCGAGTCCCACTCCAGTTCAGGTGGGACCGATTGTTCAGCGATAAACACCGCTTCACGAATGCGCCGAATCTCGGCGATATCCTTATGCCAGTCCGCGACACTTACGTGAATCTTATTCATCGGCAAATCCCAGGCTTCCTTGCTTGACCAGTTCGCACAGCAGAGCTCGACCGTCTTCGTCCGCCAGCCATGGGCCGAGGTTCTCGGCGTGCAGGGCATCGGCGGAGCAAATCATTTTCAGCAGTTCGCGCAATTTACCCGGCAGGTAGCGACTCTGGCCGCTGGCGAACAGCAGCACGTCATCGTCCACTTCCGACCAGGCCATGCGCGCGCTCGGGTTGCGCACCAGAATCGCGCCGTCTTCCAGGCTGTTGATGAAGTCCTCTTCTCCCAGCTCTTCGCCGGCCACTAGCTCCGGATAGCGCGGCTCGGTCATGAACTGGCCGAACCAGGTCAGCAGCATGCGCTCGTCACTCATATGCTCGGCCAGCAGGCTCTTGAGGCGATCGAGGGCGTCGCTCTGGATCTGGTGCGGGTCGCTGACCGGTTGGACGTCGGCGTCGGTGTAGCGCTCTTCGTCGGTCAGGTATTGAGCGAGGAAGTCGGTGAAGTGGGTCAACACCTCGGCTGCGCTTGGGGCGCGGAAGCCGACGGAGTAGGTCATGCAATCGTCTTCGGCAATGCCGTAGTGGGCCAGGCGCGGTGGCAGGTAGAGCATGTCACCCGGTTCCAGTACCCATTCGGCGCTTTCTTCGAATTCAGCCAGGATGCGCAGGTCGGCATGTTGCAGCAGCGGGCTCTCGGAGCTGCACATCTGGCCGATCTTCCAGTTGCGCTTGCCTTGGGCCTGCAGCAGGAACACATCGTAGTTATCGAAGTGCGGGCCGACGCTGCCGCCGGGCGCGGCAAAGCTGATCATCACATCGTCGATGCGCCAGCTTGGCAGGAAGCGGAACTGCTCTAGCAGTTCGGCCACTTCCGGTACGAACTGATCGACCGCTTGCACCAGCAGGGTCCATTCGCGCTCGGGCAGTGTGCTGAAGGCGTCTTCGGCAAACGGGCCGCGGCGCAGTTCCCACGGACGCTCGCCGTGCTCGATCACCAGGCGCGATTCGACTTCTTCTTCCAGTGCCAGGCCGGCCAGTTCGTCGGCGTCGATGGGGCTTTCGAAGTCAGGGATGGCCTGACGGATCAGCAACGGTTTTTTCTGCCAGTAGTCGCGCAGGAATTCCCGTGCCGTGATGCCGCCCAGAAGTTGAAGAGGGATATCAGGATTCATGTGTAACCTATTGAAAAAAAGCACTTTTCAGACTGGAATAAAAACGCCCGGCGCGGCCGGGCGTCTCAAGGGTCTTGCTTGGATCAGATGCGCTTGGCCTGGGCCACGGCATTACCGATGTAGTTGGCCGGGGTGAGGAGTTTCAGCTCGGCCTTGGCAGCAGCTGGCATATCCAGGCCATCGATGAAAGTTTGCAACGCTTCAGGGCTGATGCCCTTGCCACGCGTCAACTCTTTGAGCTTCTCGTAGGGGTTTTCGATGTTGTAGCGACGCATCACGGTCTGGATCGGCTCGGCCAGTACTTCCCAGCAAGCGTCCAGGTCAGCGGCGATTTTCTGCTCGTTGAGTTCCAGTTTGCTGATGCCTTTGAGGCTGGCTTCGTACGCGATCACGCTGTGGGCGAAGCCCACGCCGAGGTTACGCAGTACGGTGGAGTCGGTCAGGTCGCGCTGCCAGCGAGAGATCGGCAACTTGCTGGCCAGGTGCTGAAACAGGGCGTTGGCGATGCCGAGGTTGCCTTCGGAGTTTTCGAAGTCGATCGGGTTGACCTTGTGCGGCATGGTCGACGAACCGATTTCGCCGGCAATGGTGCGCTGCTTGAAATAGCCCAGGGAGATGTAGCCCCAGATATCGCGATCGAAGTCGATCAGGATGGTGTTGAAGCGCGCAATGGCGTCGAACAGCTCGGCGATGTAGTCGTGCGGTTCGATCTGTGTGGTGTACGGGTTGAAGCCCAGGCCCAGCTCGTCTTCGATAAATGCACGGGCGTTGGCTTCCCAGTCGATCTCGGGGTAGGCCGACAGGTGGGCGTTGTAGTTGCCCACGGCGCCGTTGATCTTGCCCAGCAACGGCACGGCGGCCACTTGGGCGATCTGGCGCTCCAGGCGGTAGACCACGTTGGCCAGCTCTTTGCCCAGGGTGGTAGGCGAGGCCGGTTGGCCGTGGGTGCGCGACAGCATCGGCACGTCGGCGAAGCGGATCGCCAGCTCGCGGATAGCGTTGGCGGTCTGGCGCATCAGCGGCAGCATCACGTCATCACGGCCTTCGCGCAGCATCAGGGCGTGGGACAGGTTATTGATGTCCTCGCTGGTGCAGGCAAAGTGGATGAACTCGCTGACCTGGGCCAGTTCCGGCAGCTTGGCCGCTTGCTCTTTGAGCAGGTACTCGATGGCTTTGACGTCGTGGTTGGTGGTGCGCTCGATCTCTTTTACACGCTCGGCGTGCTCCAGGGAGAAATTTTCCGCCAGGGTGTTGAGCACGGCGTTGGCTTCGGCGGAAAACGCCGGCACTTCGCTGATGGCAGGGTGAGCGGCCAGGCGCTGGAGCCAGCGCACTTCAACCAGGACGCGGGCACGGATCAGGCCGTACTCGCTGAAAATTGGGCGCAGGGCCTGGGTTTTGCCGGCGTAGCGGCCGTCAACAGGGGAAACCGCAGTGAGCGAAGAGAGCTGCATGGGGTGTTCTCGGACAGTCGGGCAACGAAATGGGGCGCGTATCATACATGAAAAAATCCGCCGGTCCGTCGCCAACTGACCGGCGTATTACGCGTAACGGCTTGAAAACAGCCTGCTGCTGCGACTTATTCGTTGCGCATCAACGGGTAAAGCTCTTTAAGCAATTTGCGACGGCTGATGACCAACTGCCAACGATGACCGCCCAACTGGCGCCATAACCGCGCCGAACGAATACCGGCCAGCAATAGGGCGCGGATCTTCGAAGCATTGTTCGGTTGTTGCAGGTTGCGCATGTCGCCATGCACCTGGATGCGTTGGCGCAGGGTGCTCAAGGTGTCTTGGTACAGCGCACCACAGGCGGCGATCACGTTTTCGTGGGCCGGGCCGAAGTGCTCCACCTGGGACTGGATTTGTGGCAGACGCTTGCCGATGGTCTCCAGCATGTCCTCGCGCTTGGCCAATTGGCGCTCCAGACCGAGCATCGACAGGGCGTACCGCAGTGGCTCGCGTTGCAAGGTGCTGGGGTCGCGTTCCAGGGCGCCGATCAGGGCGCGATAACCTTCACGCAGCGCCAGGTCGTCGCCACCGTAGACTTCCAGGGTGTCCTTGGGGTCGCGGATCAGCAGGCTGCCGAGCATGCAGGTCAGGCCCGCCTCGCTGACCTGGCCGGTCTTGGCGATCTTGTCCACCAGCACGGCGGCCAGAAATACACCGCCCAGTGCGGTCAATTGCTCCTGGATCGGGCTCATGCCGGGTTGCTCCAGGGTTCGGCGACTTCGATCACGCCACCGCCCAGGCAGATCTCGCCGTCATAGAACACCACGGACTGGCCAGGGGTGACAGCGCGTTGCGGGTCATCGAAGGTGGCGCGGTAGCCGTTGGCGGTTTTTTCCAGGGTGCAGGGCTGATCGCTCTGGCGATAGCGCACTTTGGCGGTCAGGCGACGCGGGGTGCTGAGGTCGATCGGGTTGACCCAGTAGATCTCCGACGCCAACAGCGCGCCGGAGAATAGCAGCGGATGTTCATTGCCCTGGCCGACGATCAGCACGTTGTGCTCCAGGTCTTTAACCAGCACGTACCACGGTTCTTCACCGGCGTCTTTTAGGCCGCCGATCCCCAGGCCCTGGCGTTGACCGATGGTGTGATACATCAGGCCATGATGACGGCCGATGACTTCACCTTCGGTGGTCTTGATCTCGCCCGGTTGTGCCGGCAGGTATTGCTTGAGGAAGTCGCTGAAGCGGCGTTCGCCGATAAAGCAGATCCCGGTGGAATCCTTCTTCTTGGCGGTGGCCAGGCCGTGCTGCTCGGCAATCTTGCGCACTTCGGGCTTTTCCAGTTCGCCCACGGGGAACAAGGTCTTGGCGATCTGTTCGCCACCGACGGCATGCAGGAAGTAACTCTGGTCTTTGTTCGGGTCCAGGCCCTTGAGCAGCTCGGTGCGCCCGTCGATATCGCGACGGCGCACATAGTGGCCAGTAGCGATCAGGTCGGCGCCGAGCATCATGGCGTAGTCGAGGAACGCCTTGAACTTGATTTCGCGGTTGCACAGGATGTCCGGGTTCGGCGTGCGACCGGCCTTGTATTCGGCCAGGAAGTGCTCGAACACGTTGTCCCAGTACTCGGCGGCGAAGTTGGCGGTGTGCAGCTTGATACCGATCTTGTCGCACACTGCCTGGGCATCCGCCAGGTCGTCCATGGCGGTGCAATATTCCGTTCCATCGTCTTCTTCCCAGTTCTTCATGAACAGGCCTTCCACCTCATAGCCCTGCTCCATGAGCAGAACGGCGGAAACGGAAGAATCCACGCCGCCGGACATGCCGACGATGACGCGCTTCTTTTGTGTGTCAGAAGGGGCTGGATCACGCATAGGGTTTCAACGGGTGTCTTGAAAAAGGACGCGATTCTAACAGGCTGCGGCCTCTAAGGCTAAAGAGAAGGGCGGATCAATGCGAGGCTATGGTGCAGGCCGCTCAAATAATCGTCGATGCAACGGATGATCAGCTCGCTGCGCCAACTGTCGCGCAGGTCCATCAACTCGTCGCGGGTGAGCCATCGGGCGCGCAGGATGCCTTCGTCCAATTGATAGTCCGGGTGGTGTTTCAGCGCTTTGGCGATAAAACACACCCGTTGATAGGTCACGCCGTTGCTGGGGGCGGTGTACAGGTAGATGCCGACGATACCGGTCGCTTCCACGTCCCAACCGGTTTCCTCTAGGGTTTCGCGTACGGCGGCTTCGGTCAGGGTTTCATGTGGATCGAGGTGGCCGGCCGGCTGATTGAGTACGGCGCGACCGCCCTTAAGTTCTTCGACCATCAGGAACTTGCCATTGTCTTCGACGATGGTGGCGACGGTGATGTGGGGTTGCCAGGTCATGAGATACCTCTTGGTTCTGAATGTAACCCAGTCTTGGAGCCGGATCGCAGCGATGATGGGGTGGTGCATAAGCAATCTGCATGATGCACCTGACATTTTATGATTTTACCGACTTCAGCTGCTGGCGCAGTTTATCTCTCCAGAGTTATCAGTCTGGAGAGTGTTATGAACCCGATTGCGCACAAACGCTACGAAGTACGCCTTACATCGCCCCTGCCCATTGCCTTCATTCTGCTTTGGAGTTCCGGCTACATCGGCGGTGCGTTCGGTGTGCGTTATGGCGAGCCCTTCACCATGACGTTCTATCGGTTTGCCTTGGCTGCTCTGGTGTTTCTGGGGGTGGCGCTTGCGATAAAGGCTGAATGGCCGAGGCGGCTTGCACCTTACCTTCATGCGGTAGTCGTGGGCGTGCTCTTGCAGGCTCTGCAATTCGGCGGTCTCTACACCGGAATAAGTCAGGGCGTCCCCGCCGGGCAAGCTGCACTGATTGTCGGGTTGATGCCCATATTCGTCGTGATCGGCGCCTATTTCTGTTTGGGTGAGCAATTGAGCTGGCGCGACCTGCCAGGTTCGATTCTGGGTGTCGGAGGAGTGGTCATTGTTGTCGGCAACAGTTTTTCAGGCGCCGACGCACCAGTAGGCGGCTATGGCGCGGTGGGATTGGCGCTGTTGGGCATCACCCTCGGTACTCTTTATCAGAAGCGTTTTCTGGGTGGGGTCAATCTGTGGGTGGGTTGCTTCATTCAAATGGTTACTGCGTCGCTGGTCATGTTGATGCTGGCTTGCGCCGCTGAAACCATGCAGGTGACGCAGTGGATGCCTTTTATTGCCTCGGTGGCCTGGATTAGTTTGATGAATTCTGTAGGCGCACTGACGATATTGTATTTGATGATTCGGCGGGGAGAGGCGAGTAAAGCGACGAACTTATTTCATGTGATTCCGGCGGTTACGCAGATCATGGCGGCGTTAGTGTTGGGGGAGGTGCCGAGCGTAGTAGTGATTGTGGGGTTTATTGTTTCGGGGGGAGGAGTTTATTTGATGAATCATTCGCGAGCAAAATAAGCCTGAATTACTGAGTACCTCTTAGCAGGAGAATAACAATGAATAAAAACGAGATAAATAATAAAAATATATTGAGCGATAAAATTTGCCGATCAGGAGGAGGGTTGTATATCGATGGAGTTGATTGTTTAAATTTTGAGCCTTATGAAATTGATGGGCGAAAGGGCGTCTCAATATTTTACCTTTATGATGCGAGGCGCAATGGGGAAGGATCAGTGGCTGCACTGGTGCGTTATGACGGTGGCGCTCTAACGCCCAGGCATATACATCTGGGCTGGGAGTTGGTGCTGGTGGTCGATGGCGAACTTGTCGATGACAGAGGGCGACATACGATAGGTGCGCTCCAAGTGTACCCTCCTGGCTCTACCCACCAACTTTCGTCTCCTTCAGGATGCACGTTTTTAGTCGTCTGGGAGCAGCCGGTTCAGCCTGTGACGTGTCTGAATGCAGAGGCTGTAGCATGAAAGTTATTAGCGAGCGACGAGCGGCAGAGCTAATTGAAGATGGATGGACAGTTATCCCTGGGGGGTTTGGTAGTTGTGGGCATCCTGATGGACTTACTCGAGCAATCGGCGATCGTTACAAGCGAGAGGGGCGGCCTCGTAAACTTAGTCTGCTCTTTGCCTCTGCTGCTGGAGATCTTGAAGAAAGGGGCTTAGACGTTTTGGCCCAGAGTGGGCTGGTGGATAAGGTAATTGGAGGGTTCTGGGGGCTTATTCCACGGCTGGGAAATATGGCGCGCCTAGGAGAGATAGAGGCCCATAATTGGCCGCAGGGGGTCATTAGTCAGCTTTTTCGCGCGATTGCGGCGAAAAAGCCTGGGGTGATTTCGAATATCGGCTTAAATACTTTCGTTGATCCTGATTATGAGGGAGGACGCTTAAATATGCGGGCGGCACGTGCGCTCGTTCAGAAAATTTTTATCAATGATAAGTCAATGCTTTTTTACCCTGCTATTAAGGTCGACTGTGCGTTGTTAAGAGGGACATCTTGTGATCCCTTGGGCAATATTTCGATGGAGCGGGAAGTGTCTCATAGTGACGCTCTAGCGCAGGCAATGGCAGTTAAAAACTGTGGTGGAATAGTGATTGTGCAGGTTGAAAGTTTAGTAGGTTTGCATGATATCGAGCCGCATGACGTCAAAGTCCCCGGACTATTGGTAGATTACGTGACAGTTTCGCGCCCTGGTGAGCATCCTCAAACTTACGGCGTGGCACATGACTCAGCGTTTACACGTCCGGGAGTGCTCACCCCTGGTACAAGGTCGATTTCGTGTGCAGAGAGAGTTATTGCTAGGAGAGCTTTGCAGGAAATTCAGCATCAAAATGCCCGAGTTATCAATCTCGGTATTGGTATACCGGTAGCTATTGCTCAGGTGGCTGAGGAGTTGGGCTGTGCGGAATCGATGAGCTTTACTGTTGAGTCCGGCGTTATAGGTGGCAGGCCAGCAGCTGGGCTGTCATTTGGTGCCAGCTATCGCCCACAGAGTATCATTGAACAGGCGGCTTTGTTTGATTTCTATGAAGGTGGCGGAATTGATGTAGCGTGCTTAGGCTTTGCTGAAATGGATAGCTTTGGCAATGTTAATGTCTCGAAGTTTGGTCAGAAGTTACAAGGTGCAGGTGGATTCATAAATATCTCTCAGTCCGCACGATGTATTATTTTTTGTGGCACTTTCACGGCGGTAGGGTTGATCGTGAATATAAATAAGGGCCAAATCCGGATAGTTCGGGAAGGTCGTGTAAGTAAATTCGTTCGTCAGGTTTCACATTTAACTTTCAGTGGCGACCATTCTAAATCGTTAGGTCAGAGAGTCATATATGTAACGGAGCGAGCTGTTTTTGCATTGAGAGATAGGGTTGTTTATCTGGAAGAGGTCGCTCCCGGTATAAGTGTTGAGCGGGATATTATGCCGTTCATAGAGGGTGGGTTTGTAGTTTCAAGCAGCTGTAAGCTTATGTCTGAGGATTTGTTTTTTTTGTAACTGCATAGTGTCTAATTCTTTGAGTGGTTAGGTGTTTTGTGTTCGTAAGAAAATTATGTAGGAGGTTGTTATGTCAGGTGAGGTTATAACGATAATCGGTGGAGGTGCCTCAAGCGTCTCTTTTATTTACGCGTTTTTAAAAGGGCTGGCGAGACATGGATGTCATTCGAATCTATCGATTTTTTTGGTGGATAAGCAATCTCAATGTGGTCGAGGACTTGCGTATTCCGAGGACTGCGGTACAAATATCTTAAACACACGAGCCGAATTCATTTCGCCTTTCCCAGACCAGTCTGGGCATTTCTACAGATGGTTATTGGCTAATCGAGAAATTTGGGAAGATGATTTTCCTGATATTGAGCTATGTCCGCATGCATTTCTACCCCGACCCTTATTTGGGCTATATCTTGCGCACATGCTTCAATGTCTCATTAAAAAAGCTGTAGAACTCGGTTGCCAGTTAATCGCAGTGCATGACGAAGTCGTTAATCTTAGTTTTTCGCATGATGGAAGGGTCGTAGTATCCACAAAGGGAAATCTATCTTTCCCTAGTGATCATGTAGTATTGAGTTGTGGTAATGCGCGCAGTCTGGAACACCGACACCTTGCTGGCGCTGAAGGTTTTTTCTCCAGCCCTTACCCTATCAAACGTCTATGCAGGCTGATTCAAAAGCAGGCGAGTGTTGCAATTGTCGGTTCAAGACTGAGTGCTATCGATGCGGTGATCGGACTTACTGCTAATGGCCATAAAGGGCCCATTACTATGCATTCGCGCACGGGAGCCTTGCCTAGTGTCAGAGGGACTCAGGGGCGTTATAAGCCGTCAATACTAACGCCGGAAACTGTTAGATCTTGTATTTCTCGAGCTGGGGTAGTGCGGCTTGAAGACGTACTTCGTTGGGCGATGCAGGAATTAGCCTTGGAGGGCAAGCCGATTGATGCTGATTGGTCGACAATGTGTTCACAAAGGCCGGCTTTGGAGTTTCTTGAGGCGGAAATAGCTGCTGCCCGTCACCCACGGTTTTGGCAGTCCGTTCTCTATTCCACGAATGCTGTGCTTGATCTAATTTGGCCTGCAATGCCAGATGAGGATAAGAAAAGATTCCTGGGTTATTCAAGTTGGTGGATGGCATACCGTGTTTCAATTCCGATTGAAAATGCTCTAAAAATCAAGTCTTTAGTCGAGTCTGGGCAGCTATCAATCATCAAGGGAGAGCTTCAGTCTATTGAATATAATGGGAGATTTACCTTGAAAGTAGCTAAGCAGTCGAAAAGATATTTCCGCGGTTATGACGCTGTTGTGGTTGCTACAGGTACCCCTCGCGATGTTACTAAGTTTGATAATCTTTTGGTGCAGAATATTATTCAGCAGGGAATTGGGTGTGTAGACCCATTCGGAGGGTTAAAGGTATCTGCTGAGTCGGGCGGATTGATAAATCAGTCAGGATGTGTGGATGACAGAATCACTGTTCTGGGAGAGCTAACGAGCGGTGCGTTCTTTTTTACTAGTGCTTTAGAGATTAATTCTCGCCATTCGACGCAACGTGCAGAGTATGTTTTGGCTAGATTGTCGCAAACCTCCAATGCGCATTTTCATTCGCTTAAAGCTCAATTGCTGGCATAAAATGACGGAAAAATCTCAAATTAAACATTTTTTGTATTTTTTACTCGTAAATTCAGTTTTTCCCTAGCCGAACAGCTAGTGGCGAGTGAGACGTTGATTTGCCAAAATTGGAATATTTATTTTGGTAGGTGTGCGTCATGAGAGTCAATCTTGATGTTCAGTCTTTGCGAAGCTTTATAAAAGTAAGCGAAACCAAAAGTTTTACGCGCGCAGCCGAAGCTTTAAGCCTCACTCAGCCTGCCATTAGCCAGCAGATCAAGCGATTAGAAGATTTGTTAGGTGTGGAGTTATTTGCAAGGGAAAATCGACAGGTGTTTTTGACGGTGGAAGGAGAGAAACTTTTCGGTTATGCCAAGGATATCGTTGTTTGTAACGATAAAATTGGTAGGCTTTTTGAAGTGGTTGAGAAAAGAGAAATAATTGTAATGGGTATGCCAGAGCATTTTTGTGAGGGGGTGCTCCCCAAAATTATTTCCAGCATGGCTGCTCACTTTCCTGCTATACAGCTGGTGGTAAAGGTCGCTAGGTCTGGTTTGCTAAGAGAGGCGGTAAATGAGGGCAAGATCGACCTATGCCTCGTGATAGATGAATTAAAAGAAACACATGAGCATCCTTGGCATACGTTATCGGTAAGGTGGTTTGCTGGTGAAAGCGCTGACTTGATCGATAACGTGCATAACGTTCCTCTCGCTTTGTTCAAGCCGCCCTGCGGGTTTCGTAGTCTGGCGATTCGGAGTCTAGAGGGCTGCGCTATCAAATGGCATTGTGTTTATGAGTCGGAGGATTTGATGTCGCTGAGGTCTGCAGTTCAGGCGGGAATTGGTATTACATTGCTACCTTTTATTGCGCATGTATCGGGTTTAAAAAGTCTAGAAAATTTCTCAAGTTTGCCGAAGTTACCTCAATTTGGAGTGATACCTAAAGAGCGAGCGGGTTGGAATCCTGTGTATAGGCGCGAGGTGCTTGAGTTGATTCGCTCAGTATGGATTTCAGAGTATGCCAATATTAAGCAATGACTTAGAAAACACAAACCCCGACACTTGGCCGGGGTTTGTGATGCTGCTTTACAACCTTACTTCAACTTGGCAATCGCCGCGTTAAACGTGTTGCTCGGGCGCATGGCCTTGCTGGTCAGCTCAGGGTTCGGTGCGTAGTAGCCGCCGATGTCCACTGGCTTGCCCTGTACGGCATTGAGCTCGGCGACGATGGTCGCTTCGTTCGCAGCCAGGGTTTTGGCCAGTTCGCCGAACTGTGCTTGCAATGCCGTGTCTTCGGTCTGAGCGGCCAGGGCCTGGGCCCAGTACAGCGCCAGGTAGAAGTGGCTGCCGCGGTTGTCGATGTTGCCGACTTTGCGCGATGGCGACTTGTTGTTGTCCAGGAACTGACCGGTGGCCTGGTCCAGGGTCTTGGACAGTACCAGGGCCTTCGGGTTGTTGTAGGTGACGCCCAGGTGTTCGAGGGACGCGGCCAGGGCCAGGAATTCACCCAGGGAGTCCCAGCGCAGGAAGTTTTCTTCCAGCAGTTGTTGTACGTGCTTCGGTGCAGAGCCGCCAGCGCCGGTTTCGAACAGGCCGCCGCCGTTCATCAGCGGCACGATGGACAGCATTTTGGCGCTGGTGCCCAGTTCCATGATTGGGAACAGGTCGGTCAGGTAGTCACGCAGGACGTTGCCGGTCACCGAGATGGTGTCCAGGCCCTTGCGGGTGCGTTCCAGGGTGAACTTCATCGCGTCGACCGGCGACATGATTCGGATGTCCAAACCTTCGGTGTTGTGGTCTTTCAGGTAGGCCTGAACTTTCTCGACCACCACGCCGTCGTGGGCGCGCTTAGGGTCCAGCCAGAAAATGGCCGGGGTGTTGCTGGCGCGGGCACGGTTTACGGCGAGTTTGACCCAGTCCTGGATCGGCGCGTCTTTGGTCTGGCACATGCGGAAGATGTCGCCAGCTTCGACGCTCTGTTCCATCAGCAGGTTGCCCTTGCTGTCGGTGACGCGGACCACGCCGTCAGCCTTGATCTGGAACGTCTTGTCGTGGGAACCGTACTCTTCGGCTTTCTTGGCCATCAGGCCAACGTTCGGCACGCTACCCATGGTGGTTGGGTCGAACGCGCCATGGGCCTTGCAGTCTTCGATGACGGCTTGGTAGATGGTGGCGTAGCAACGATCCGGGATCACAGCCTTGGTGTCGTGCAGTTGGCCGTCGGTGCCCCACATTTTGCCGGAGTCACGGATCATGGCCGGCATCGAAGCGTCGACGATCACGTCGCTCGGCACGTGCAGGTTGGTGATGCCCTTGTCCGAGTTGACCATCGCCAGGGAAGGGCGAGCGGCGTAGACGGCCTGGATGTCGGCTTCGATCTGCGCTTGTTGGTCGGCCGGCAGGGTCTTGATGCGAGCGTAAAGGTCGCCGATGCCGTTGTTCAGGTTGAAGCCGATCTGTTCCAGCACGGCGGCGTGCTTGGTCAGGGCGTCTTTATAGAACTCGGCAACGATCTGGCCGAACATGATCGGGTCGGAGACCTTCATCATGGTGGCTTTGAGGTGGACCGACAGCAATACGCCTTTTTGCTTGGCGTCTTCGATCTCGGCGGCGATGAACGAACGCAGGGCGTTCTTGCTCAGCACGGCGCTGTCGAGGATTTCGCCAGCCTGAACGGAAGTCTTTTCCTTCAGCACGGTGGCGGTGCCGTCTTTGGCAATCAGCTCGATCTTCACGGCGTCAGCGGCTTCGATTTGTACGGCTTTTTCGCTGCCGTAGAAGTCGCCGTTGCTCATGTGAGCGACGTGGGACTTGGAGTCCGCCGCCCAGGCGCCCATTTTGTGCGGGTGCTTGCGTGCGTAGTTCTTGACCGACAGCGGAGCGCGGCGGTCGGAGTTGCCTTCGCGCAGTACCGGGTTTACGGCGCTGCCTTTGACCTTGTCGTAACGGGCACGGGTTTCTTTTTCCGCGTCGGTGGTTACGGTTTCCGGATAGTCCGGGAGGGCGTAGCCCTGGGCCTGCAATTCTTTGATCGCCGCCTGCAATTGAGGGGTCGAGGCGCTGATGTTAGGCAGTTTGATGATGTTGGCTTCAGGGGTTACGGCCAGGTCGCCCAGTTCGGCGAGGTGGTCCGGTACGGCCTTGTTACCCAGTTGCTCGGGGAAGCTTGCGAGGATGCGCCCGGCGAGGGAAATGTCGCGGGTTTCCACGGCAATATCAGCGGAAGCGGTGAAGGCCTCTACGATAGGCAGCAGTGAATAGGTGGCGAGGGCTGGAGCTTCGTCGGTGAAGGTGTAGATGATCTTCGAGCGGGTGGGCATATTCGGATTAACTCTCTTCTTTGCTGAAAGCGTGCGCAGAAACTCGAGATGCGCCGGGTGGAGCGCGTTCGTTCAAAGTCATCCATGAGCGAAATATCGAGGTTTCTTCGCGGTGATGTTGGGTTGCATCAGTCGAGCGTCAAGCGGGTGGACTATTGTAATAGTCCTGCTTTCTGGCGGAGGGCCCGGTTCTAGAGCGGTCTGCCGGCGTGACTCTTGGGTCAGCGGCGGCATTATACATAGGTCGCTATGCTTACGCTGAGCCTTCATACAAAAGGTGGGTCGTCCATTGGTCTAAAGGTCGCAGGTACCGGTTTACGCCTAAAGTCGCACGATGTGCTCAAGATTGGCGTTTTTCCCTTTGCTTTCAGGTTTGTAGGCGACAATTTATGCTGTTTTCGATGCAAATGAGCATGGCGCAAGGTTTCAGTCGCCATTTATCTGGAGTAGGCTCGAACGCAGCCAGATGTTCAATCCAACGATGGAGTTCAGCATGGGATACAAGAAGATTCAGGTTCCGGCAGTCGGCGACAAAATCACCGTCAACGCAGACCATTCTCTCAATGTTCCTGACCACCCGATCATCCCGTTCATCGAGGGTGACGGCATTGGCGTCGACATCAGCCCGGTGATGATCAAGGTAGTCGACGCAGCGGTTGCCAAGGCTTACGGCGGCAAGCGCAAGATTTCCTGGATGGAGGTCTATGCCGGCGAGAAAGCGACACAGGTTTACGACCAAGATACCTGGCTGCCTCAGGAAACCCTGGATGCAGTTAAGGACTACGTGGTGTCGATCAAGGGCCCGTTGACTACCCCGGTGGGTGGCGGTATCCGTTCGTTGAACGTTGCCCTGCGCCAGCAACTCGATCTGTATGTGTGCCTGCGCCCTGTGCGCTGGTTCGAAGGCGTGCCCAGCCCGGTGAAAAAGCCCGGCGATGTGGACATGACCATCTTCCGTGAGAACTCCGAAGATATTTATGCCGGTATCGAATGGAAGGCCGGTTCGCCGGAAGCGATCAAAGTGATCAAGTTCCTCAAGGAGGAAATGGGCGTCACTAAGATTCGCTTCGACCAGGACTGCGGGATTGGCGTCAAGCCGGTGTCCAAAGAAGGTACTCAGCGTCTGGCGCGTAAAGCCCTGCAATATGTCGTGGATAACGACCGTGACTCGCTGACCATCGTGCACAAAGGCAACATCATGAAGTTCACCGAAGGTGCCTTCAAAGAATGGGCCTACGAAGTGGCTGCGCAGGAGTTTGGCGCGACTCTGTTGGATGGCGGTCCTTGGATGCAGTTCAAGAACCCGAAAACCGGTAAGAACGTGGTGGTCAAAGATGCGATTGCTGACGCCATGCTCCAGCAGATACTGCTGCGTCCGGCCGAATATGACGTGATCGCGACCCTTAACCTCAACGGTGACTACCTGTCCGATGCCCTCGCGGCGGAGGTGGGCGGGATTGGTATCGCGCCAGGCGCCAACCTGTCCGACACCGTGGCGATGTTCGAAGCCACCCACGGCACAGCGCCCAAATATGCGGGCAAAGACCAGGTCAACCCAGGTTCGCTGATTCTGTCGGCGGAAATGATGTTGCGCCATATGGGCTGGACCGAAGCTGCGGACTTGATCATCAAGGGCACCAACGGGGCGATTTCGGCCAAGACCGTGACCTATGATTTCGAGCGCCTGATGGAGGGTGCGAAGCTGGTGTCGTCGTCAGGCTTTGGTGATGCGTTGATTTCGCATATGTAAGGCAGGCTAAAAAACGGCCATTCTGCTGAACCAGAATGGCCGTTTTTTTTGCAGGCTATTTACCCAATGCGATCAGGCCAGTTGCTTGTTTTCTTTAGAGGGCTGGTCTTTTTTGGGCTTTGTTTCGTGAGTAACGTCGTGTGCCGTCCCGGGAGCCGCCGCGCAGGCCGCACAAATTGCGACGGCATGCAGTCCCTTTGGCCCCTGAATGATTTCGAACTCCACACTTTGGCCTGCTTTCAGCGTCTTGTAGCCGTCCATGGTGATCGCTGAATAGTGCGCAAAAAGGTCCTCGCTTTTACCTTCTTCATTAATAAAGCCATATCCCTTGGCATTATTGAACCACTTGACCTTGCCTTTGATCTTGACGCCAGACATAACCCATTTCCTTCTGCACCAGACTCCATCACTGGAGTATCATCCAGTTTATCCGTCCTAACCCGAATAAATAAGGTTGACTGCGCGGACCTTTTTTACCCACTGTGGGTTCTATTGGTTGTAACACCGATTTGCCGATAGTCAAGGCGACCAATAGGTCAGAGTTGAAATTCTGACAGGTTGCCCCCACCACTGTATTGAACAACTGACGAACCTTTCTTTCCATGCATGCAATCAGCCAGATTCGACTAACATTCAATCAGGATCGACCGGATCACGAACACGATGACGACGGTTCTGCAGGCATTGCTGTTCAGGAGGCCAAGCCTGCCTTACAGGCGCCGCCGATGTACAAGGTGGTTTTGTTCAACGATGACTACACACCGATGGATTTCGTCGTCGAAGTGCTCGAGGTGTTTTTTAACCTGAACCGCGAGTTGGCGACCAAGGTAATGCTGGCCGTTCATACAGAAGGACGGGCAGTATGTGGAGTGTTTACCCGCGACATCGCCGAGACAAAGGCCATGCAGGTCAACCAGTACGCCAGGGAAAGCCAGCATCCGCTACTCTGTGAAATCGAGAAGGACGGTTAACGCCGACCACTTGGGTATGAGGTGAAGCTATGTTAAACCGCGAGCTCGAAGTCACCCTCAATCTTGCCTTCAAGGAGGCCCGCTCGAAGCGTCATGAATTCATGACCGTCGAGCACCTGCTGCTGGCACTTTTGGATAACGAAGCTGCCGCCACCGTTTTGCGTGCGTGCGGCGCCAATCTCGACAAACTCAAGCATGATCTGCAGGAGTTTATCGACTCCACCACGCCACTGATCCCCGTGCATGACGAGGACCGTGAAACCCAGCCTACTCTGGGCTTTCAGCGGGTATTGCAGCGTGCTGTGTTCCACGTACAGAGCTCCGGTAAGCGCGAAGTCACGGGCGCTAATGTGCTCGTGGCGATCTTCAGCGAACAGGAAAGCCAGGCTGTGTTTCTGCTCAAGCAGCAGAGCGTTGCCCGTATTGATGTCGTCAACTACATCGCCCACGGTATTTCCAAAGTGCCAGGGCACGGCGATCATTCCGAGGGTGAGCAGGATATGCAGGACGACGAGGGCGGTGAGTCTTCTTCTTCGGGCAATCCACTGGATGCCTATGCCAGCAACCTCAACGAACTGGCGCGCCAAGGGCGGATCGATCCGCTGGTGGGGCGTGAGCTTGAGGTCGAGCGAGTAGCGCAGATCCTCGCGCGCCGTCGCAAGAACAACCCCTTGCTGGTCGGCGAGGCAGGTGTAGGCAAGACTGCAATCGCCGAAGGCCTGGCCAAGCGTATTGTCGACAACCAGGTGCCGGATCTGCTCGCCAATAGCGTTGTTTACTCACTCGACTTGGGCGCGTTGCTCGCCGGTACCAAATACCGCGGCGACTTTGAGAAGCGCTTCAAGGCGTTGCTGGGCGAGCTGAAAAAACGTCCCCAGGCGATTCTGTTTATTGACGAAATCCACACCATCATCGGAGCCGGTGCGGCTTCCGGCGGGGTCATGGATGCCTCCAATTTACTCAAGCCCTTGCTGTCGTCGGGTGATATCCGCTGCATCGGTTCGACCACGTTCCAGGAATTTCGCGGGATCTTCGAGAAAGACCGCGCCTTGGCGCGTCGCTTCCAGAAGGTCGATGTGTCCGAGCCGTCGGTTGAGGATACCATCGGCATCCTGCGCGGGCTGAAAGGGCGTTTCGAAACGCACCATGGCATCGAGTACACCGACGAGGCGCTGCGTTCGGCTGCAGAGCTGGCATCGCGCTACATCAATGATCGACACATGCCGGATAAGGCGATCGATGTGATTGATGAGGCGGGCGCTTACCAGCGTCTCCAGCCGGTTGAGAAGCGTGTCAAGCGTATCGACGTGCCACAGGTTGAAGACATTGTGGCCAAGATTGCGCGGATTCCGCCAAAGCACGTCACCAGCTCCGACAAAGAGCTGCTGCGTAACCTGGAGCGCGACCTCAAGCTGACCGTGTTCGGCCAGGATGCGGCCATCGACTCGTTGTCCACCGCGATCAAGTTGTCGCGCGCGGGCCTCAAGTCGCCGGACAAGCCCGTCGGTTCGTTCCTGTTTGCTGGTCCTACCGGCGTCGGCAAGACCGAGGCGGCGCGGCAATTGGCCAAGGCCATGGGTATCGAACTGGTGCGCTTCGACATGTCCGAGTACATGGAGCGGCATACCGTGTCGCGTCTGATCGGTGCGCCTCCAGGCTATGTTGGCTTCGATCAGGGCGGTCTGCTGACCGAGGCGATCACCAAGCAGCCTCACTGCGTATTGTTGCTCGATGAAATCGAGAAGGCTCACCCGGAAGTCTTCAACCTGCTGCTACAGGTTATGGACCACGGGACCCTCACGGACAACAACGGGCGCAAGGCGGATTTCCGCAATGTGATCGTGATCATGACCACTAACGCCGGTGCCGAAACGGCTGCGCGGGCCTCGATTGGCTTCAGCCATCAGGATCACTCTTCCGATGCGATGGAAGTGATCAAGAAGAGCTTTACGCCAGAGTTCCGCAACCGTTTGGACACCATTATCCAGTTTGGTCGACTCAGTCATGAGGTTATCAAGAGCGTGGTGGACAAGTTCCTTACCGAGCTTCAGGCGCAGCTGGAAGACAAGCGCGTGCAGTTGGAGGTGACGGACGCCGCACGCAGCTGGCTGGCAGAGGGTGGTTACGACGCGGCAATGGGCGCTCGTCCGATGGCGCGTCTGATCCAGGACAAGATCAAGCGGCCGCTGGCCGAAGAGATCCTGTTTGGCGAGTTGGCGGACCATGGCGGCGTGGTGCATATCGATCTGAAGGACGGCGAGTTGACCTTCGACTTCGAAACCACGGCGGAAATGGCCTGATCGTTCCGTACCCATGCAGAAGGCGCCGAAACAGACTGTGTGAAAACACACTGACAGGCCTTAGACCAAACGCCCCGACTTGTTCGGGGCGTTTGTTTTTGTGCTGAAAAAGGCTCTTCAGCCCATCAGTTGCATCATTTTCTTGGCTCCCAAGACACTGATCGCCCGCTTGAAGTTGTACGCGGTCACGGCCAGGGCCATTTCAGCTTTCGTCCCTTCAAGTTGTCGTAGCAAGAACCGCCCGTTCCCAAATAGCCATTGTTTGAGATTGCCAAACGGGTGCTCCACGATGGATCTGCGTCGCTCCATCATCTCTGGATGCAGTTGCATCCGCTGCGCCATACGCTCAAAGGCTTCCTCTTGTGCGTGACGTGAGACATAGCGGCGCTGAGCCTTTGTACATTGGGCTTTCAGCGCACATCCAGCGCAGTCGCTGACTGCCGCCTGGTAGATCCGGTCGCCTTTGCAACGCTGCTTCAGGGTTAGCCATTGACCTGCCGGGCACTGGTATCGATCCTGTTCAGCGTCATAGGTAAAGTCCTGGCGCTCGAATAATGTCTCTCCGCCTGGGTTCGAAGTTCGGTTTGGCGGCACGTACACGGTAATGGAGGCATCCTCGCACGCCTGGAATTGCTGGCCATTTGAGTAGCCCATATCGGCTGTCACGGTCAGCGTGTCCTGCCCCAGTTCGGCCTTGGCAGCTTTAGCTATGGGTTCAAGCTGTTTGCGGTCGTCACCATCTTGCGTCACCTCATGGTGCAAAATCAGACAGTGCTCTGCGTCCACGGCTGTTTGCACGTTATAGGCAACACGAGCCCCCTTTGGCGTGCGCATCATTCGGGCATCGCTTTCGTGCGTGTTGAATTGCTCCAGCCCCATCGACTTCATCAAAGCTTGGCAACTACGGTTGTCTTGCTGCTTGGCCTCAAGCTTCGCCAGTGCCGCCTTGATCGCAGTGCGATCGACCACTTGCTCGCCCTCTGCTTTATCAACGGCATCCAGGTCAGCCAGGTATTGGGCGATCCGCTTATCCAGCTTCTCCTCCTGACGCTTGAGCTGATTCAAATTCAGCTGGCGTCGCGAGGAAGCGACTGCCTGAAACTTACTGCCATCGATCGCAACCAGATCGCCCGCAATCAAGCCGACGGATCGGCAGAACTGCACAAAAGCTCGGCACGTCGTAACGAACGCTACTTTGTTGTTCTTGCGAAAGTCGGCGATGGTCTTGAAGTCGGGTTTAAGCCGGTTGATCAACCACATCACTTCGATGTTGCGTTGGCACTCAGCTTCTAGGCGCCGCGACGATCGAATGCGCTGAAAATAGCCATAGAGATAGAGCTTGAGCTGATCGGCGGGGTCGTAAGCTGGGCGCCCAGTGGCCTTGGGCTGAGCCTTCTCAAAACCGAGCTGGCCCAGATCGAGCTTGGTGACATACAGGTCGATGACCCGTACGAGGTGATCTTCAGGGATCAGTTCCTCCAGCGAGACCGGGGACAGGCTGGTCTGGCTACGGGACTCGCCTTGTATGTAGGCCATAACGAAAAATGCTCCGTATCTTTCGATACGGAGCATTCTCTTAAAGGGCCGGACAGATTGCTAGGTTTTCACACAGTCTGGAAAGGCGCCTTTTTGCTGTCTGGAAAAGTAATTGCAAGAGCAATTAATTCCAGTGTGGGAGGTGTCAGCAAAATCCCGGGCACACAAAAACGCCCGGCATAACCGGGCGTTTTGTATTGACTTGCTTAGCGAGCGCGGTAAGTGATGCGCCCTTTGCTCAAGTCATAGGGCGTCAGCTCGACGCGCACTTTGTCACCGGTAAGAATACGAATGTAGTTCTTGCGCATCTTGCCGGAGATATGCGCGGTTACGACGTGCCCATTTTCCAACTCCACACGAAACATGGTGTTGGGCAGGGTGTCGACGACAGTGCCTTCCATTTCGAAGCTGTCTTCTTTCGACATGCAGTAAAGCCCTCGGTATCCAGTGAATGGCCCGGTGCAACTGCGCCAGGCAAAAGCGGCGTGCATTGTGCCCGAAAAAGGGTGTTTAAGCCAAGGGGTTCTAGTTAAGCGTGACCCATCTTTGATTAATCAGCAGCTCAATGGGCCGATATTGGGTCTTGTAGTTCATCTTTTTGCAGTTTTTGATCCAGTAGCCGAGGTACACCGCCTCCAGTTCCAAGCGCAGTGCTTCGCCAATCTGCCAGAGGATCGCAAACCGTCCCAGGCTGCGCCGTTCCTCGCCCGGCTCATAGAAGGTGTACACCGCCGACAGGCCATTAGGCAGCAGATCGGTCACCGCCACTGCCATCAGTTGCCCGTGTGCACGAAACTCATAGAATCGCGAGAACGGCAGATCGCGCACCAGAAAGGTCGAAAACTGGTCGCGACTGGGCGGGAACATATCGCCGTCGGCGTGGCGCTGTTCGATGTAGCGCTGGTAAAGATCGAAATACTCTTCGGTGAAGCGTGGCTTGGATGAGGTTACCGTCAGATCGGCGTTGCGCTTGAGGATGCGCTTTTGATTGCGGTCCGGCGTGAATTGCGCAACCGGGATGCGGGCCGGGACGCAGGCATTGCAGTTCTGGCAGTGAGGCCGGTACAGATGGTCGCCGCTGCGTCGAAAGCCCATTTCCGACAAGTCGGCGTACACATGCACGTCCATGGGCTGGCTGGGGTCGAGGAACAGCGTAGTCGCCTGCTCGTCGGGCAGATAGCTGCAAGAGTGAGCTTGAGTGGCATAAAACTTCAAGCGCGCCAGCTCGGTCATGATCAACCCTCGAAATAAGCTTTGAATAAGTGTAAGCCAGGTCAGCGCAAGTCGCTTAATAAACCCAGGGTCCGGTGTTGGGTCGGTCCAAGTGCTCACGCAGAAAGCCCGCGAACTCATGGCGCGGGATGGCGCGGGCGCCCAAGCTGTGCAAATGGTCGTTGGGCATCTGGCAGTCGATCAGCACGTAACCCCACGCCTGCAACTGGCGGGTGAGGGTGGCAAAACCGAATTTCGAGGCGTTATCGGCGCGGCTGAACATGGATTCGCCAAAAAACAGCTGGCCCATCGCTAGCCCGTATAGGCCGCCGACCAGCGTTTCGCCGTCCCACACCTCCACCGAGTGGGCATAGCCACGTTTGTGCAGTTCCACATAGGCACTCTGGATGCCTTCGGTGATCCACGTGCTGTCGGCGTAAGCTCGCGGTGCGGCGCACGCTTGGATAACGGCGGCGAAGTCCTGGTCAAAGGTCACGGTATAGCGCTGCTGGCGCAACAGTTTGGCCAGGCTGCGGGATACGTGCAGCTCATCGGGGAATATCACGGTGCGCGGGTCCGGTGACCACCACAAAATGGGCTGGCCCTGCGAGAACCATGGGAAACAGCCATGACGATAGGCTTCAACCAAGCGCTCGGCCGATAGGTCGCCACCGGCGGCGAGCAGGCCATTGGGTTCGCGCATGGCTTTGGCCAGCGGCGGGAAGGTCAGTGAGTCGCGTTGTAGCCAGGTCAGCATGGGCATCCAGGTTTGCGGAAGGGGAGGGGAGTGACGGGCTTGGCGCCTGTCTCGCACAGGCTGATTATTGTCGACCCAACGCTGTGGGGCCAGCCCGAATCGGTTGTCAGGGTGGAACAGCCGTCGCAGGTGCCTCTGCAACTCTGTGTCATGGGTGTGGTCGTAATCGGGTCAGGCGCATGCAGGCCATTTGCCAAGCTTGCTTGGATTGGTAAAAACCGCGCATAAGCCTTTGTCAGCAAAGACAATGCATGCTCAAATTGAACATGCTGTCATACATTAATTGGGCGGGCTGTCGGGTAGGCGGCAATGGCGTGGCATCGCGGGCACAAATCCGTACAATGCGGCCATTGTGGCGGTATCGCCGTTTCGCCTGGCAATCGGCAGTGTTAAAAGTACTTTCTACCCGTTCGTTCATTTTTCAGCTGCCCGGATCCGGCAGTATTTTGCAGTCATTCAACAGATGGACGCGCTAAAAGGCGCAGGAAAAGACCCGTTTTGAAGAAAACCACCGCGACACCTAAAACAGTCGTGCCGGCCTGGCGTCAGCACCTGCATTATCGTCTCAAGGAAGGTGCGCTTATCGCGATCGGCGCTTTGTGCCTGTTCCTGATGATGGCCTTGCTCACCTATGGCAAGGACGATCCCGGCTGGAGCCACAATAGCAAGATCGATGACGTGCAGAACTTCGGCGGCCCCGTGGGCTCCTACAGCGCCGATATTCTGTTCATGGTGCTGGGTTACTTCGCCTATATCTTCCCCCTGCTGCTGGCGATCAAGACCTGGCAGATCTTCCGCCAGCGCCATGAGCCTTGGCAGTGGAGCGGCTGGCTGTTCTCGTGGCGTTTGATCGGCCTGGTGTTTCTGGTGTTGTCCGGCGCGGCTCTGGCCCATATCCACTTCCATGCGCCTACTGGCCTACCAGCAGGTGCGGGCGGTGCGCTGGGCGAAAGCCTCGGCGACCTGGCGCGCAAGACCCTGAATATCCAGGGCAGCACCTTGATGTTTATCGCGCTGTTCCTGTTCGGCCTTACAGTGTTCACCGACCTGTCATGGTTCAAGGTGATGGACGTGACCGGCAAGATCACCCTCGATCTGCTTGAGCTGTTCCAGGGCGCCGCCAACCGCTGGTGGGCCGCCCGTGTGGAGCGCAAGCGCATGGTGGCCCAACTGCGCGAGGTGGATACCCGTGTCAACGAGGTGGTCGCCCCGAGCACGCCGGATCGGCGTGAGCAGGCCAAGGTCAAGGAGCGCCTGATCGAGCGCGAGCAGGCCCTGAGCAAGCACATGTCGGATCGCGAGAAGCAGGTGCCACCGGTGATCGCCCCGGCACCGCCCAAGGCTCCCGAGCCGAGCCATCGCGTACAGAAAGAGAAACAGGCCCCGTTGTTTATCGACAGCGCGGTCGAAGGCACCTTGCCACCTATCTCGATCCTCGACCCCGCCGAAAAGAAACAACTCAACTATTCCCCAGAGTCCCTGGCGGCCGTTGGCCATCTGCTGGAAATCAAACTGAAGGAATTCGGCGTAGAAGTGTCGGTGGACTCCATTCACCCCGGCCCGGTGATCACCCGCTACGAAATCCAGCCCGCCGCCGGCGTCAAGGTCAGTCGCATCGCCAACCTGGCCAAGGACTTGGCGCGTTCGCTGGCTGTAACCAGCGTGCGTGTGGTGGAAGTGATCCCCGGTAAAACCACCGTGGGTATCGAGATTCCCAATGAAGACCGCCAGATCGTGCGCTTCTCCGAAGTGCTGTCGACTCCCGAGTACGACAACTTCAAATCGCCGGTCACCCTGGCTCTTGGCCATGACATCGGCGGCAAGCCGGTGATTACCGACCTGGCGAAGATGCCCCACTTGCTGGTGGCCGGTACCACCGGTTCCGGTAAGTCGGTGGGCGTGAACGCCATGATCCTATCGATTCTGTTCAAGTCCGGCCCGGAAGACGCCAAGCTGATCATGATCGACCCGAAGATGCTCGAACTGTCGATCTACGAAGGCATTCCGCACCTGTTGTGTCCTGTGGTCACCGACATGAAGGACGCCGCCAACGCCCTGCGCTGGAGCGTGGCCGAGATGGAGCGCCGCTACAAATTGATGGCGAAGATGGGCGTGCGCAATCTTTCGGGCTTCAATGCCAAGATCAAGGAGGCCCAGGAGCGCTGCGAGACCATTCCGGACCCGCTGTACAAACGCGAGAACATCCACGACGAAGCGCCGATACTGACCAAGCTGCCGACCATTGTCGTAGTGGTGGACGAATTCGCCGACATGATGATGATCGTCGGCAAGAAGGTCGAAGAACTGATCGCGCGTATCGCCCAGAAAGCTCGTGCGGCCGGTATTCACCTGATCCTCGCGACCCAGCGTCCGTCGGTGGACGTGATCACCGGTCTGATCAAGGCCAACATCCCGACCCGCATGGCGTTCCAGGTGTCGAGCAAGATCGACTCGCGGACCATCATCGACCAGGGTGGCGCCGAACAGCTGCTGGGCCACGGTGACATGCTCTACATGCCGCCGGGCACCAGCCTGCCGATCCGTGTTCACGGTGCGTTCGTTTCCGATGATGAAGTTCACCGCGTGGTGGAAGCCTGGAAGCTGCGTGGCGCCCCCGAGTACAACGACGACATCCTCAACGGCGTGGAAGAGGCCGGCAGCGGCTTCGAGAACGGCGGCGGGGGTGGTGACGACGATGCCGAAACCGATGCGCTGTACGACGAAGCCGTGGCCTTTGTGCTGGAGAGCCGTCGTGCCTCGATCTCCGCGGTGCAGCGTAAGCTGAAGATCGGCTACAACCGTGCCGCCCGCATGATCGAAGCCATGGAAATGGCCGGCGTGGTGACCGCAATGAACACCAACGGCTCGCGCGAAGTCATTGCCCCCGGGCAAATGCGCGACTGACCTCGCGCCGCATGGCAGCATGCGGCGTGCCCTGCTTACTCAATGAGGATTTCCATGCGTCTTATCCGCATGCTGTTGTTGCCGGCCCTGGCCCTGACCGCTGTTTCGGCCCACGCCGACCCGGCCTCCGTCAAAAGCCTGACCAACCTGCTGGACAAATCCAAGACCCTGACCGCGCGCTTTTCGCAGCTGACCCTGGATGCCGGCGGCACTCATCTGCAGGAAACCGCAGGGGAAATGGCAGTGCAGCGCCCAGGGCTGTTCTACTGGCACACCGAGGGCAAGGCCGAGCAGACCATCGTGTCCGATGGCCAGAAAGTCACGTTGTGGGACCCGGACTTGGAGCAAGCGACCATCAAGAAGCTCGACCCGCGCCTGAACCAGACTCCAGCACTGCTGTTGTCGGGCGATGTGTCGAAAATCAGCGACAGCTTCGACATCACCTCCAAGCAAACCAGCAACGTGATCGAGTTCACCCTCAAGCCTAAGTCCAAGGACACGCTGTTTGACACACTGTCCTTGTCGTTCGGCAATGGCGTGATCAATAACATGCGCCTGATCGACAGCGTCGGCCAGCGCACCGATATCCTGTTCTCCGGGGTCAAGGCCAACGAGCCGGTGCCGGCGTCCAAGTTCAAGTTCGACATCCCCAAGGGTGCCGACGTGATTCAGGAATAATCTGCCCCGAGGTTTCAAACGCTGCCCATGGATTTGTTTCGAAGTGACCCGATTGCCCAGCCCCTGGCCGCGCGCTTGCGTTCGACCAACCTGGATGAGTACGTCGGTCAAGAACACCTGCTCGCTCGCGGCAAGCCCCTGCGCGAAGCCCTGGAGCAGGGGGCGCTGCACTCGATGATCTTCTGGGGGCCGCCAGGCGTGGGCAAGACCACCCTGGCTCGCCTGTTGGCGAAGGTCTCGGATGCGCATTTCGAAACGGTCTCGGCGGTGCTCGCTGGGGTCAAGGAGATCCGCCAGGCCGTTGAAGTGGCCAAGCAGCAGGCCGGTCAGTATGGCAAACGCACCATTTTGTTCGTCGATGAAGTGCACCGCTTCAACAAGTCGCAGCAAGATGCGTTTTTGCCGTATGTCGAAGACGGCACGCTGATTTTTATCGGTGCCACCACCGAAAACCCCTCATTTGAGCTTAACAACGCGTTGCTGTCGCGGGCGCGAGTCTACGTGCTCAAAAGCCTCGATGAAGCAGCGATGCAAAAGCTACTGCATCGCGCCTTGAGCGAGGACAAGGGGCTGGGCAAGCGTCGGCTGAGCGTTGGCGACGAAGCCTTCAAGATTTTGCTCACGGCCGCAGACGGCGACGGCCGCCGCTTTCTCAATCTGCTGGAAAACGCCTCGGACCTGGCCGAAGACGGCAGCGAAATCGGTGTCGACTTGTTGCAAAGCCTGCTCGGTGACACACGCCGGCGTTTCGACAAGGGCGGCGAAGCGTTTTACGACCAGATTTCGGCGTTGCACAAATCCGTGCGCGGCTCCAACCCGGACGGTGCGTTGTATTGGTTCGCGCGCATGATCGACGGTGGCTGCGACCCCCTGTACCTGGCCCGCCGCGTGGTACGCATGGCCAGCGAAGACATCGGCAACGCCGACCCGCGGGCTTTGAGCCTGTGCCTGGCGGCCTGGGATGTGCAGGAGCGCCTCGGCAGCCCGGAAGGCGAGTTGGCGGTGGCCCAGGCCATCACCTACCTGGCCTGCGCGCCAAAAAGCAATGCGGTGTATATGGGCTTCAAGTCCGCCCTGCGCGCGGCCGCCGAGTACGGCTCGCTGGAAGTGCCGCTGCACCTGCGCAATGCGCCGAGCAAGCTGATGAAACAACTGGGCTACGGTGACGAATACCGTTATGCCCACGATGAGCCGGACGCCTACGCTGCCGGCGAAGACTACTTTCCCGACGCCCTGGAGCCTCAGCCGTTCTACCAGCCAGTGCCGCGCGGCCTGGAGCTGAAGATCGGCGAAAAGCTCAACCACCTCGCGCAACTCGATCGCCTCAGCCCCAAACAGCGGAGAAAGTAGTGCTCAAGACAATTCTTGCCGTGTCCATGGCCGGCATCGCTGGTACATTATTGCGTTTCGCCACCGGCACCTGGGTCAGCGCCAACTGGCCGAAGCATTTTTATGCGGCGACCTTGGCGGTCAACCTGGTGGGCTGTTTGATTATCGGGCTGTTGTACGGCTGGTTCCTGTTGCGCCCGGAAGTGCCGATTGAGATTCGTGCTGGCTTGATTGTCGGCTTTGTAGGCGGTCTGACGACCTTTTCATCCTTTTCACTGGATACGCTGCGCTTGCTGGAAAGCGGGCAGGCCCTTGTCGCCTTCGGGTACCTGGGTATCAGCGTGTTCGGCGGGCTGCTCGCCACCTGGGCTGGCCTGTCCCTGACCAAACTTTGATAAACGAGAGACCGACATGCTCGATTCCAAACTGTTACGTAGCAACCTTCAGGACGTAGCGGACCGCCTGGCTTCCCGTGGCTTTGCCCTGGATGTCGCGCGCATCGAAGCGCTGGAAGAACAGCGCAAGACCGTCCAGACCCGCACCGAAGCACTGCAGGCTGAGCGGAATGCGCGTTCCAAATCCATCGGTCAGGCCAAGCAGCGCGGTGAAGACATCGCGCCGCTGATGGCGGACGTCGAGCGCATGGGCACCGAGCTGTCCGACGGCAAGGCCGAGCTGGACAAGATCCAGTCCGAGCTGGATCAGATCCTGCTGGGCATCCCCAACCTGCCGGACGCCTCCGTACCGGTCGGCGAAGACGAAGACGGCAACGTCGAAGTGCGCCGCTGGGGCACGCCGAAAGCCTTTGATTTCCCGATCAAAGACCACGTCGCCCTGGGCGAATTGAGCGGTGGCCTGGATTTCGAGACCGCCGCCAAGCTGTCCGGCGCACGCTTTGCCTTGCTGCGCGGGCCGATCGCGCGCCTGCATCGCGCCCTGGCGCAGTTCATGATCAACCTGCACACCGGTGAGCACGGCTACGAAGAAGCCTACACGCCTTACCTGGTTCAGGCGCCAGCGCTGCAGGGCACCGGCCAGCTGCCGAAGTTCGAGGAAGAGCTGTTCAAGATCAGCCGCGACGGCGAGGCCGATTTCTATCTGATTCCGACCGCTGAAGTGTCGCTGACCAATATCGTCGCCGGCGAGATTCTCGACGCCAAGCAACTGCCGATCAAGTTCGTCGCCCACACGCCGTGCTTCCGTAGCGAAGCCGGCGCATCGGGGCGCGACACCCGCGGCATGATCCGCCAGCACCAGTTCGACAAAGTCGAGATGGTGCAGGTGGTCGAGCCGTCCACGTCGATGGAAGCCCTGGAAGGCCTGACCGCCAACGCCGAGCGCGTCCTGCAACTGCTGGAGCTGCCGTATCGCGTACTGGCGCTGTGCACCGGCGACATGGGCTTCAGCGCGGTAAAAACCTACGACCTCGAAGTGTGGGTGCCCAGCCAGGACAAGTACCGCGAGATTTCCTCGTGCTCCAACTGCGGTGATTTCCAGGCCCGTCGCATGCAGGCGCGTTTCCGTAACCCGGAGACCGGCAAGCCGGAACTGGTGCACACCCTCAACGGTTCGGGCCTGGCCGTAGGCCGTACGCTGGTGGCCGTACTGGAAAACTACCAGCAAGCCGACGGTTCGATCCGTGTACCAGAGGTGCTCAAGCCGTACATGGCGGGCGTTGAGGTCATCCGCTAAATGGAATTTCTGCCGCTGTTTCATAACCTGCGCGGCAGCCGCGTGCTGGTGGTCGGGGGCGGGGAGATTGCCTTGCGCAAATCCCGGCTGCTGGCGGACGCCGGTGCCGTGCTGCGAGTGGTTGCGCCTCAGATCGAAGACCAGTTGCGAGAGTTGGTACGGGGCAGCGGCGGGGAGCTGATTTTGCGCGGTTATCAGGAGGCGGACCTGGACGGCTGCACCCTGATCATCGCTGCGACGGACGATGAGCCGCTGAATGCGCAAGTGTCCAGCGATGCCAAGCGTCGGTGCGTGCCGGTCAACGTGGTGGATGCGCCGGCCTTATGCAGCGTGATTTTCCCTGCCATCGTCGATCGTTCGCCGCTGGTGATCGCGGTGTCCAGCGGCGGCGACGCGCCGGTGCTGGCGCGCTTGATCCGGGCCAAGCTGGAAACCTGGATTCCGTCTACCTATGGCCAGTTGGCCGGGTTGGCCGCGCGGTTCAGGGCCCAGGTCAAAAGCCTGTATCCGGATGTGCAGCAACGTCGCGCATTCTGGGAAGAGGTATTTCAAGGCCCGATTGCTGACCGTCAACTGGCCGGGCAGGGCGATGAGGCCGAGCGCCTGTTGGTGGCGAAGGTCAACGGAGCGCCGCCTCATGCGCCGGGTGAGGTTTACCTGGTGGGTGCCGGTCCGGGTGACCCCGATTTGCTCACATTCCGCGCGCTGCGCCTGATGCAGCAGGCCGACGTGGTGCTGTATGACCGTCTGGTCGCTCCGGCGATCCTGGAGTTATGCCGCCGCGATGCTGAGCGTGTGTATGTCGGCAAGCGTCGCGCCGAACATGCGGTGCCTCAGGAGCAGATCAACCAGCAACTGGTGAACCTGGCCAAGCAGGGTAAGCGCGTGCTGCGCCTTAAAGGTGGCGATCCGTTCATCTTTGGTCGTGGGGGCGAAGAAATCGAGGAACTGGCCGCCCATGGCATTCCGTTCCAGGTCGTGCCGGGTATTACCGCAGCCAGCGGGTGTGCGGCGTATGCCGGTATCCCGTTGACCCATCGTGACTATGCGCAGTCCGTGCGTTTTATCACAGGGCATTTGAAAGACGGCACCTCCGACCTGCCCTGGCAAGACCTGGTCGGGCCTTCGCAGACCCTGGTGTTCTATATGGGCTTGATTGGCTTGCCGATCATCTGCGAACAGCTGATTCAGCATGGTCGCGCCCCGGATACCCCGGCCGCGCTGATCCAGCAGGGCACCACGTCCAACCAGCGCGTGTTCACCGGCACCCTGGCGGATTTGCCGCGCATGGTGGCCGAGCATGAAGTGCATGCCCCAACCCTGGTGATTGTCGGTGAAGTGGTGTTATTGCGGGAGAAATTGAAGTGGTTCGAAGGCGCCCAGTCTCAAGTCTGAAACTAAAGCGCCACCACCCTTTGGAAGGGGGCTTGCCCCCGATGCGGTCTGGCAGTCAGCCAGGCTGTTGGATCAGCTCCACACCCCTTTTCCGCTCAACCGCTGCCGATCGTGCACGGTATCGAACGTCTGCAATGGTCCTTTCGGCACAATCCCCGTTGGGTTGATGGTGCGGTGGCTGGCGTAGTAGTGCCCTTTGATGTGTTCGAAATCCACCGTCTCGGCCACGCCAGGCCACTGATACATTTCCCTCAGCCAATTGGACAGGTTCGCGTAATCGGCAATGCGCCGCAGATTGCATTTGAAGTGGCTGTAATACACCGCATCAAAACGAATCAGCGTAGTGAACAGCCGCACATCGGCTTCGGTCAGGTATTCCCCGGCCAGGTAGCGGTGCTCGCCTAGGTGCTGTTCCAAGTGATCCAGCTCGGCAAATACATCGTCGAAAGCACTTCCATAGGCTTGCTGCGAGGTGGCGAAGCCCGCGCGATACACGCCGTTGTTGACCGCCGGGTAGATCCGCGCGTTCAGTGCGTCGATGGTCGGGCGCAACGGCTCGGGGTAGAAGTCCAGGGCGTTGCCAGTCAGCCCGTTGAACGCGCTGTTGAACATGCGGATGATCTCCGCCGATTCGTTGCTGACGATGCGCTGGCGTTGCTTGTCCCACAGCACCGGTACGGTAACGCGTCCAGTGTAGTCGGACGTGTCGGCGGTGTAGCGTTGGTGCATGTAGGCAAAGTCGTCGAGTCGATCACCAGTTGAGCCTGTGGCCTTATCAAAGGTCCAACCGTTTTCCAGCATCAGCCAGCTGACCACCGACACGTCGATCAGGCTTTCCAGGCCCTTGAGCTTGCGCAGGATCAACGTGCGATGTGCCCACGGGCAGGCCAGGGAAACGTAGAGGTGATAGCGCCCGGCTTCGGCCTTGAAGCCGCCCTCGCCACTGGGGCCAGGCTGGCTGTCGGCGGTGACCCAGTTGCGGCGTTGCGCCTGTTCGCGCTGGAAAGCGCCATCCGCGCTACTTTCGTACCACTGGTCTTTCCAGTGTCCTTCGATCAGCAAACCCATGACTGGCTCCTCGACTAATAAGCGTTGGAGCCCAGTCTAAAGATCAGGGTTCGATTTAAAAGCGCAAAGACTGCGGGTCACTTATCGATTAAATCGATCTATCCCGCGTTTGCCAGTAATCCTCCGCCATCGCAAACGCCTGATCGCGGGGGTGCCCAAGGCCGCGCAGCGCCAGTGCCATGGTGGCGATCAGCGCCAGTTGCGGATAGCTGTCCTCGACATCGCCGCGCCATACGGCTTTGAGGTGTTCAGGCTCCAGGGTTGCCGGTTTGACGTGGCGTTGGACGGACAGCGCGGGCCATTCTTCGTCCCAGCTCTGGCCGCCGGTGGTGCCGTAGAGATGGCTGAGGGTATCGGGGTTGATTTCGATCTCGCCGCCATCGCCCTTGACTACGATCACCGTGTCGCCGAGCAGGCCGCTGGCATCGCGGTGCACGCCTTGGTAACCGGGGTGGAAAATGCTTTGCAGGCCGCACCGAGCGTTCAGCGGGTTGAGCAGGCGCGCCAGGGAGTGGATCGGCGAGCGCAGGCCCAGGGTGTTGCGCAGGTCGATCATGCGCTGCAGCTGCGGCGCCCAATCGCCCAGCGGAATAAACGCCAGGTTGCCTTGGGCAAACGCCGCCTCCACCTGCTGCCAGTCACGGCACAGCGGAATCTGCAAACCGTGCAGTAATTGCTCGGTGTACAGGCGCCCGGCGGTGTGGGCGCCGCCGCCGTGCATCAGGATACGCACGCCGTTTTGTGCCAGGCACTTGGCGGCCAGCAGGAACCACGGCAGGTGGCGCTTTTTACCGGCATAGCTGGGCCAGTCGATATCGACGTTCAGCGCCGGGGCGTTGAGACGCTCGCGTACCGCCTCGGTAAAGCCGGCGAGCTCTTCCGGGCTTTCCTCCTTATGCCGCAGCAGCATCAGAAACGCGCCGAGTTGGGTGTCCTCGACTTTTTCGTCGAGCAACATGCCCATCGCCTCGCGGGCTTCTTCACGGGTGAGGTTGCGCGCACCGCGCTTGCCTTTGCCCAGGATGCGTACGAACTGCGCAAAGGGGTGCTCGGCAGGGGGTTGCAGGGTCAGCGGGGCAAAGTCGGTCATAAGCAATTCGTCGGCCTGGGCAGGCCCGCCAGCTTGGCGGCGAGTTTGGCGGGAGTGCCGTTGAACAGTTTGTTGAGGTGCAGGCTGTTGCCCTTTTCGGGGCCCAGCTTCAAGGCGGTGTATTTGATCAGCGGGCGCGTGGCCGGGGACAGTTGGAATTGGGCGTAGAACTCGCGCAGCAGGTTGAGGATCTGCCAGTGGTCCGGCGTCAGTTCCAAGGCCTCGGCGGCGGCCAGGGCGTTGGCTACTTCGACGGACCAGTCATTCAGGTCGACCAGGTAGCCGTCCTTGTCCAGTTCCAGGCTGCGCGAACCGACCGTGAGCGTATTCATAGCCAGGTATTGACCTTGTCGTAATCGATCGACAACTGCACGAACCCCGAATAATCCACGCTGCTGGCCCAGTCCGGCACTGGCAGGTTGCGCGCCTGGCTGTCTTCGGCCAGCACAAAGATTTTCACACCTTGACTGTGCAGCGCCGGGTTGTGCAGGGCGTAGGCGCCGTCACCGCACAGCAGGATTGCGTCCTTGGCGCCGCATACCCGTAGGCAACTGGCCAGGCGACCATCGGTAAAGGGCGAGTGGGAAACCACATGGAGAGTCGACATCAGAGGGTTATCACCTGGTCGTAACGGTCAATCAATTGGGAAATCGCAGCGCTGTCCATAGGCTGCGCGCTGGCGGGTGGGGTGAGCCCGCGTTCCGTGAGGCTGTGGCTACAGGCAAACACGTCGTCGATGCCAAACAGCCCGAGGGCCTGCAGGTTGGCACTGAGGTCTTTTTGCTGAACGGCTTTGGCGTCCTGGCCGGGCGCCAGTTGAAACACGCCGTCGTCCATAAACAGCAGGCCGATCGGCAAATCGAAGGCTCCGCCGGCCAGTACGATGTCCAGCGCTTCCCTCGCGCTGGGCCCAGACCAGGGCGCCTGGCGGCTGATCACCAATAGGGATTTGGACATGTCACGGCCCTCCAAAGCAGATCAGGCGGTCGGCGGCCTGGGCGGCGTCGTGCAGTTGGCCAAGGCCCGAGAGTGCCCAGGGGGCCTCCAGGTTCACCGCGCTGCGTTGATAGCGCGTGGCCTCTTCGGCATTGAGCACGCCTCGGCGCAGGGCAGCGGCGATGCACACCACGCCATCGAGCTGATGCTGGCTGACAAACTCACGCCACTGGCGCGCGATGTCCTGCTCATCCTGGGGGGCGACAATGCTGTTGGCCGCGCTGTAAACGCCGTCCTGATAGAAAAACAGCCGCACAATCTCATGCCCGCCAGCGAGCGCGGCCTGGGCAAACAGCAGGGCACGGCGCGAAGAAGGCGCATGGGCGGCGGAAAACAAGGCAATCGCAAACTTCATGGAACACTCGGCAAGCAAACGTGGGGCAATGATAAAGCCGACTGCGCGAAAAAGCCCGCCGTGATCAAAACGGTCAGTGTCGCTGACCGTTCTGACGATTGCCGATAGGCGCCGGGCTGCCTAGGCTGTGGGAACTCGCAACCCTACAGGAGTCCCTATGTCCGGTCCCTTGGCGTCCCTTAAAGTGCTGGATTTTTCCACCTTGCTGCCCGGTCCGTTTGCTTCATTGATGCTGGCGGACATGGGCGCCGAAGTGCTACGCATCGAGTCGCCCACGCGTCCGGACCTGTTGCGCGTGCTGCCGCCCCATGACCGGGGCACTTCAGCGAGCCACGCGTACCTCAATCGCAATAAACGCAGCCTGGCGCTGGACCTCAAGCAGGCCGAGGCGCTGGAGATCGTGCGCACGCTGGTGGCGGATTACGACATTGTGCTCGAACAGTTCCGCCCCGGCGTGATGGAGCGCTTGGGTCTGGGGTATGAGGCATTGAAGGCGATCAACCCGCGATTGATCTACGTGTCGATCACCGGTTACGGCCAGACCGGCCCCTACAAGGACCGCGCCGGCCACGACATCAATTACCTGGCACTGGCCGGCGTGGCCAGTTACACCGGGCGTCAGGACCGCGGGCCGTTACCTCTGGGCGTGCAAGTTGCGGATGTGGGGGGCGGCTCTCTGCACGCAGTGGTCGGTTTGCTGGCGGCGGTGATCGCGCGGCAGCAGAGTGGGGTGGGGCAATACCTGGATGTGAGCATGACGGACTGCTCGTTCAGCCTCAATGCCATGGCTGGCGCGGGGTATCTGGCGTGCGGTGTGGAGCCGGAATGGGAAAGCCAGGTGCTCAATGGCGGCAGTTTCTACGATTACTACCGCACGCGGGACGGGCGCTGGATGTCGGTGGGTAGCCTGGAGCCTGCTTTCATGCAGGCTCTGTGCGCAGCCTTGGGCCGGCCCGAGTTGGCGGCGCACAGCCTCAAGCCCGAGCAGCAACGGGTTCTTAAACAGGCGTTGCAGGTGGAATTCGAGAAGCGCAGTTTCGATGAGCTATGTGAATTGTTTGCCGGGTTGGATGCGTGCGTGGAGCCTGTGCTGACGCTCAGTGAAGCCGTGGCTCATCCGCAGCTAAAGGCGCGGGCGTTGGTCAGCCAAGTACCCAGAGGCGATGGCTCAAGCCAGGCGCAGATTGCCTGCCCGCTGAAGTTTTCAGAAGGGTTGCCGGCGCCTCGACACATTGGGGTAGCCGTGGGCGCACACAGCGATGAAGTGTTGGCGGAGCTGGGTTTCAGTGCTCAGCGGATAGCAGAATTGCGGCGCAGCAAGGTGGTCGGTTGAATGACCCACTGCTATCGGTGAATGGGTATGCACCTATCTTCATCGAAAACATCGACTATCAAAGGTGGGAGGGGGCTTGCCCCCGATGGCGGTGGGCCAGTGACAGATAGGCTGACAGACCCACTGCTATCGGTGCATGGGTATGCACCTATCTTCAGTGAAAACATCGACTATCAAAGGTGGGGGGGCTTGCCCCCGATGGCGGTGGGTCAGTGGCAGATAGGCTGACAGACCCGCCGCTATCGGTGCATGGGTATTCACCTATCTTCAGTGAAAACATCGACTATCAAAGGTGGGAGGGGGCTTGCCCCCGATGACGGTGGGCCAGTGGCAGATAGGCTGACAGACCCACTGCTATTGAGGGCAAGCCCCCTCCCATCTTTTGAGCCGGTTCTTTCAGTTAATACTGGTGATACCTAGGGCTAGTAGGGCAAGCCCCTTGCCACATTTAAATCGGTTGCTCGGCTCTAAATGGGCGCTTGCCTCGATAGCACCCGATGACCACCGACCCCATCACTCCACGCGAGTCTCTCCGGTAAACACCAGTGTCTGCCGACACCGCCGGCATAAATACCTGCGCCCCTGACGCACCAGGCCGTGACGCTGTGAGGAAAATGGAAAATCGCTGTCGGCACACGGGCAGCGGTAGATGTAGCGCGTTACCTGGCGCCGTTTCACCGCGTAGGTATGGCAGCGGTCCGGCGGCAGTTCGTACACGCCGCGCATGATCAATTGCCATTCTTCGCCATGGGGCTGGATGCGCTCGCCGAATAGTTGGTGGGCGATCAGGTGGGCCACTTCATGGGCCACGGTCTGCTTGAGGAAGTGTTGGCTGTTTTCCTGGTAAAGCTGGGGGTTGAAACGCAGCAGATTCTCGTGCAAGTGCGCGACGCCGGCCTTTTGACCGCGCAGCTTGAGGCTGACTTGGGGACGCTTGAAGCTTCGTTTGAAAAAGGACTCGGCTAGCTGGAAACACTCTTCGACGCGGGTATTGAGTTGCTCGGGCATGCTGTATCTATCTCCAGAGACGCCCAGTATGCCGTAAAACCAGGTGTTTCCGAATCTGTCAGGCGCCGAATGGTCATGCCAGACGCACAAGGCCACCTTGCGGTGGCCCTGCCTGCGCGGTGGTGTGCGTCAGTTGGTGTAGATCGGCCCAACGCCCAGGCCCCAGACAATCACGGTAAACGCCATGATCGCCACCAGCACCACCAGCCCCACGGCCAGTATGGAGCTGGAAAACAGGAAGCCTTCATCCGGATCGATGCTCATAAAGGTCGGCACGCCGACATACAACAGGTACACCGTGTAGCAGATCGCCGCCGTCCCCACGACCATGCCCAGCCACATATGCGGGTACAAGGCCGCCAGCCCGCCGATAAACAACGGCGTCGCGGTATAAGTGGCGAAGGCTACACAGCGCGCCATGCTGGGGTTAGCGTCATAGGTGCGCGCCATCCAGTGGATAAAGGCGCCCATCACCGCCACGCCGGCGAGCATGGCCGCGTAGGACATGATGGTCATCCACAATGCGCTTTCCTGGGTCAGCATAACGGGTGCGCGATTGCCGATGACCCAGCCGACCTGGGTGGTGCCGATAAAAGCCGATAGGGCGGGGATCGCCGCCAGGATCAGCGTGTGAGTGAGGTACATGTGGCCGATGCTTTCTTCTTTATCGCCACGGATTTCCCGCCATTCCTGATCGGGATGGGTAAACAGCCCCACGACGTGATGGATCATGCCAGTCACTCCTGTCGTTATTACTATCGCCCCCCAACGGAGCGCCCACGGGCCAGTTGGCCTGAAAGGTCTGGATAGCTTGTGCGCGACCTTATGTCGCAGTATAGGAATGGATGACCGGAAAAACTGTAAGGCCTTTAGAGCATATTGCACTGTAAACACTGGGCGTAATCGCCGCAGGCTCTGTAGAAGGAGCAATATAAGCGCGCATTGGACTCGCTGGCGCATACCGGTAAAATGCTGCGCTTTTCGTCACACACCTCAAGCGGATCCAAGCGCCATGGGCACTCTTACGGTCAACCAGAACAAACTGCAAAAACGCCTGCGTCGCCTGGCCGGTGAAGCGGTCGCCGATTTCAACATGATCGAGGACGGCGACAAGGTGATGGTCTGCCTCTCCGGCGGCAAAGACAGCTACACCATGCTTGACGTGCTGCTGCACCTGCAAAAGGTCGCGCCGATCAAGTTCGAGATCGTTGCCGTCAACATGGACCAGAAACAACCGGGCTTCCCCGAGCATGTGCTGCCGGCCTACCTGAAAGAGTTGGGCATCGAGTATCACATCGTCGAAAAAGACACCTACTCGGTGGTCAAGGAACTGATCCCGGAAGGCAAAACCACCTGCTCGCTGTGCTCGCGCCTGCGCCGTGGCACGCTCTACACCTTCGCCGATGAGATCGGCGCGACCAAAATGGCCTTGGGGCATCACCGCGACGATATCGTCGAGACGTTTTTCCTCAATATGTTCTTCAATGGTTCGCTCAAGGCCATGCCGCCCAAGCTGCGCGCCGATGACGGGCGCAACGTGGTGATTCGTCCGTTGGCCTACTGCAATGAGAAAGACATCCAGGCCTATTCCGACTTCAAGCAATTCCCGATCATCCCGTGCAACCTCTGCGGCTCCCAGGAAAACCTGCAACGCCAGGTGGTCAAGGAGATGCTGCAGGACTGGGAGCGCAAGACCCCGGGACGTACCGAAAGCATTTTCCGCAGCCTGCAGAATGTGATCCCGTCGCAGTTGGCCGACCGTAACCTGTTCGACTTCACCAGCCTGAAGATCGACGAGACCGCCGCGTCGCGCTTCGTTAATGTGGTGAACCTCTGAGCCGTTTCAAGGCTCTGACACACGGCGCTTGCGGGCGCCGTTTTCAATTCCACTGCCAGGAGAGGGCATGCGCGATTACAAGTGGCTGCACGAATATTGTCTGAACCGCTTCGGCTCGGCGGCCAAACTGGAAGCCCATCTGCCGGCTCCCAAGACCCCGGCGCAATTACGCAAGATCAGTGATGATCGCTACCTGTCGACCCTGGCGCTGCGGGTGTTCCGGGCCGGGCTCAAGCACAGCGTGGTAGATGCCAAGTGGCCGGCCTTCGAGCAGGTGTTCTTTGGCTTCGATCCGGAAAAAGTCGTGTTGATGGGCGCCGAGCACCTGGAGCGCCTGATGCAGGACACCCGCATCATCCGTCACCTGGGCAAGCTCAAGAGCGTGCCGCGTAATGCGCAGATGATCCTGGATATCACCCAGGAAAGAGGCAGCTTCGGCGCGTTCATCGCCGATTGGCCGGTGACCGACATCGTTGGGCTGTGGAAATACTTGAGCAAGCACGGCCACCAGTTGGGTGGGCTATCGGCCCCGCGCTTTCTGCGCATGGTCGGCAAGGACACCTTTGTGCCCAGCGACGACGTGGTCGCGGCGTTGAATGCGCAGAAAATCGTCGACAAGGTCCCCACCAGCCTGCGCGATCTGGCGACGGTGCAGGGCGCGTTCAACCAGTGGCATGCCGAGAGTGGTCGGCCGATGTGCCAGTTGTCGATGATGCTGGCGTACACCGTCAACCACTGACACATGCGGTGAGCGCAACTTTCGTGGCGAGTCACCTCGCCACGGTGACTTACGCGGCCAGACGCCGGTTCAACTGATGGCGCCAGCGCACGTACAGCAGCGCGGTACAGAACACCGCCAGGCTTGCCAGCATTTCCAGCACGCCGAACCACTGCCGGTTCGGGTCGTACGCCGCCAGCGCGCCCTTGATGAAATACAGGTTCACCGCAAAGCACATCCATGAATGCCCGCGCGCGCTGCCGAGCAGCATGCCCGGTGCCAGAATCAGCAACGGCACCAACTCGATCAGCAGGATCACCCAAGGGCGTGCGCCGTGCAGGTCGGCAACGAACAGGTAATACCCGCACAACAACCCCACCAGCGCAAAAAACGCCAGCAGGCTCAATGCGCGTGCCACCTTGACCCGCGGCTCCAACCACGCTTGTGGGGGCAGTACTTTAGGCTTTTTGGCCACGGCCGTTCTCCAGCAACGTGGCGGTGTTGGCCAGGCGTAGGCCGAGGGCTTTGCATAGGGCCATTTCATGTGGGTCGAGCAGGCGTTTGCCGTCCGGCCCGGCATGGTGGCTGGCGCCGTACGGCGTGCCGCCGCCCTGGGTGTCGAGCAGGGCCTGTTCGCTGTAGGGCAGGCCGGTGATCAGCATGCCGTGATGCAGCAGCGGCAGCAGCATCGACATCAGTGTGGTTTCCTGGCCGCCATGCAGGCTGGCGGTGGAGGTGAACACCCCGGCCGGTTTGCCGACCAGGGCGCCGGTGAGCCACAGGTTGCTGGTGCCGTCGAGGAAGTACTTGAGCGGCGCGGCCATGTTGCCGAAACGCGTCGGGCTGCCGAGGGCCAGGCCCGAGCAGTTTTTCAAGTCATCGAGGCTGGCATACAACGCGCCTTCGTCCGGAATACTCGGCGCCACCGCTTCGCACTCAGTGGACACCGCCGGCACCGTGCGCAGGCGCGCTTCCATGCCGCCCAGTTCGATGCCCCGGGCAATATGCCGGGCCATTTCACTGACCGAGCCGTTACGGCTGTAATACAGCACCAGCACATAAGGCGCAGTCACGGCAGGATCTCCAATACGTTTTCCGGAGGACGGCCGATGACGGCCTTGTCGGCGGTTTCCAGGATCGGGCGCTCCATCAGCTTGGGATGAGCGGCAATGGCGTCGATCAACTGGCTTTCACTGAGGTTGGGGTCAGAAAGGTTGAGGCTTTTGTATTCGTCTTCGCCGGTGCGCAGCAGTTGGCGCGCAGACAGGCCGAGTTTGCCCAGCAGGGCCTGGATTTGCGCGGCGTTGAGTGGGGTTTCCAGGTAGCGCACCACGGTCGGGGCGAGGCCGCGGGCTTCCAACAGTTCGAGAGCACCGCGGGATTTCGAGCAGCGCGGGTTGTGATAAAGCGTCAGATCGGTCATGTGCGGGTCGCATCTTGCAGGAGGTGGCGGGTATTCTACCTGCGCGGCGCCCGGTCCTTAAACCGTAAGAGGCATCCGGTCGCAGCCAACGTCTATTTTCACGAAGGATTACCCCATGACACGTCGACTGATCGGTGCATTGGCGATCATCACAACCCTGCTGCTCAGCGGCTGCGGGAATGACTATGGCATTGACCAATACGGCCAGAAAGTCGCGGCCGAGCGTTTGGACAAACAGTGGGTGGTGATCAACTACTGGGCGGAATGGTGTGGCCCGTGCCGCACGGAAATCCCTGAACTCAACGCGTTGGCCGAGCAGCTCAAAGGCCAGAATATCGGGGTGTTCGGGGTCAACTTCGACAATGTGCAGGGCGAAGAACTCAAGGCCGCCAGCGAGAAACTTGGGATCAAGTTCACAGTGCTGGCGCAGAACCCGGATGGCATCTTCGAGATCCCGCGCAGCGAAGCGCTGCCGGTGACTTACATCATCGATGACAAGGGTAAGGTGCGCGAGCAGTTGATGGGCGAGCAGACGGCCGAGGGGGTGCAGGCCAAGCTCAAGGCGTTGCGCGGTTAAAGCGACATCTCAAAGCAACGGTGGGAGGGCTTTTCACCCACCTTTAAATGTCCATCGGGTCAGAACCCGGATCAGCCTTCTTCGAGCCACAGGCGGATCGGCTTGCCTTCGGCCGGCCAGAAACGGGTCTGCTCGATGGGCGAGATGTCCCAGCGCTGCACGCCTTGCAGGGCCTGGAAGAAGCGGTGCTCCTGCTCCATCAAGGCTTCGGCGCAGAGCTTGCGGGTGCTGCCGATCTTGCCGAAGCTGAGTTTGTCGCCATCCAGGGTGTAGGGCGCGAACCAGTGGTTGCAGCCACCATTGCCGTAGGCACGTCCGTCATTGCCGAGGGTGACGGTCAGGTGCGCGTAATCCATCAAGGGCCGCTCACCGATCCATTCCACCACGTAGCTGTGGTCCTGCTGGAGTTTGACCGCATCTTCCGCGCAGCCGGCCAAGCCGGCGCCGAGTGCGGCGAGCAACACCAGGCCTTTCATTGGGTGGCCTTCTGGCAGCTCGGGCAGCGGTGCTTGTCGCCTTCACTGGCCCAGCCCAACTCGGCAATGCGTGCATTGGCGGCCGGTTGCAGCGGCTCTTTGGTCAGCTTGGTTTCCACGGCGAACTCAAACTCCAGCACGGCGTCGCAGCTGTCGCAGTTGACCTTCCAGGTGTGAATCTCCAGCTCGCCGAATTTCGGCCCCTGGGCCATGGCGACCCATTGGCCGGCCGGGCGGATGGAGTAGCGCGCATCGCCTTCGACGGTAAGGCGCATCGACAAAGTTTTACTGCCACGCAGGGTGACGATCAGGACGTCGCCATGCTTGATCGAACCACCGTTGCCGGTGACTTGGTAACGGCCCGGCACCAGGGCGCGGCATTCGATCAGGGTGTGTTGCGGGCTCAGCAAGCTGAAGCGGAAATCGTGTTCGGCCATGGATCCTCCAAATAGGCGCGGCATCCTATCACGGGTGCCGGCCTATCATGAGCGCGGTATGTGACCGCTGATCAACCTGCCACCTGGTTTTGCACGCGACCGTCGGCCCAAGCGGCGATATTGTCCAGCGTAGTGGTGGCGATTGCCGCCAGGGCCTCGTGGGTCAGGAACGCCTGGTGGGCGGTGATGATCACATTGGGAAAGGTCAGCAGGCGCGCGAGTACGTCGTCCTGCAGGGGCAGGTCGGAGCGGTCTTCGAAAAACAGCTGGGCCTCTTCCTCATACACGTCCAGCCCCAGGTAGCCGAGTTGGCCGTCCTTGAGAGCTTCGATCAATGCGGGTGTGTCCACCAGGCCGCCACGGCCGGTGTTGATCAGCATCGCACCAGGCTGCATCTGCGCCAGGGACGCGGCGTTGATCAAGTGCTTGCTGTCGGCGGTGAGCGGGCAGTGCAGGCTGATGATCCGGGCTTGGGCGAGCAACTCGGGCAGGCTCACGTAACGTGCGCCGAGCGCCTGCACATCGGGATTGGGGAAGGGATCATAGGCCAACAACGTGCAGCCGAATCCGGCCATGATCTTGGCGAAGGTTGCGCCGATCTGCCCGGTGCCGACCACGCCGACGGTCTTGCCCACCAAGTCGAATCCGGTCAAGCCGTGCAGGCTGAAATCGCCATCGCGGGTGCGGTTATAGGCACGATGCAAGCGCCGATTGAGCGCCAGGATCAGCGCCACGGCGTGCTCGGCCACGGCGTGGGGCGAGTAGGCGGGCACGCGCACGATGGTCAGGCCCAGGCGTTTGGCGCTGGCCAGGTCGACATGGTTATAACCGGCCGAACGCAGCGCAATCAGGCGCGTACCGCCCTTGGCCAGGCATTCCAGCACCGGTGCGCTGAGGTCGTCGTTGATGAACGGGCAGACCACTTCGTGGTGCTCGGCCAGCGCCACGGTATCGAGATTCAGCCGCGCCGGCTGGAACTGCAGTTCCAGGCCCGCAGGCAGCGGGGCGCCGAGGAAGCTGTCGCGGTCGTAGGTTTGGCTGCTGAACAGAATCATGCGCATGGCAAAGCTCCCTGCAAGTCAAATCAATGGAAAGGGACGCATCAGGCACTGACTCGCGCTTCACTGGCCAGGCGGGCAATGGCCATGTCCAGTTCGTCCAGCGCGTGCAGGGCCTTGGCATCGTCCTGCTTGAGCAGGGTTTCGGCGCGCTGGCAGGCGGCGCGCAGTTGCGGAACGCCACAGTAGCGCGTAGCGCCGTGCAGGCGGTGGACGCGTTCGATCAGCGCATTGTTGTCATTGGCTTCGCGGGCGATGCTGATGGCGGTGCGGTCGGCTTCCAGGGAGGCCAGCAACATGGCGAGCATGTCGGCGGCCAGGTCGGTTTTACCGGCGGCCAGACGCAGGCCTTCCTCGTGGTCCAGCACAGGCAGTTGCACGCCAGGAGCCAGGCCGTCAGTGGCGCGTTCCGGTGCCTGATTGCGCAGGGCCAGGCCCGTCCATTTGAGTACTACTTGGGCCAGTTGCCGTTCGCTGATGGGTTTGGTGAGGTAATCGTCCATGCCGCTTTGCAGCAAGGCGCGTTTTTCGTTGGCCATGGCATGGGCCGTGAGCGCCACCACTGGCAGCGGCGAGCCATGACGCTCGCTCTCCCACTGACGAATCGCTTCGGTGCTCTGGCGACCGTCCATGCCCGGCATTTGCACGTCCATCAGCACCAAATCGTAAGTCTCCTGCTTGACCGCGTCGACGGCGGCGTAACCGCTTTCCACTGCGTGCACCTTGGCACCCATATCCTCCAGCAAAGTTTGCACCAGCAACAGGTTCGCCGGGTTGTCATCCACGCACAGCACCCGTGGCGCGCGGCTGGCCAGGGGTTCGCCCGGCTCGCTGCGCGAAGGGCGCGGGTTGATCAGGTCGGACAATGCCCGGCGCAGTTTGCGGGTGCATGCCGGTTTGGCCTGCAATTGGCTATTGGGGTTGGGCACCGACTGGTTGAACAGCATCTGTTCGGTGGTCGGGCATAGCACCAGCACTTTGCAGCCCAGATGTTCGAGGTCCCACAGGTGCTGGTTGAGGCGCTCGGGGGGTATGTCGTTGGCGGTCACGCCGAGCACGGCCAGGTCGATAGCCTGCTCGGTCTGATGAGCGCTGGTAATGCCGTTGGTCAGGCTTTCCAAGGTGTTGAAAGGCGTGACCTCCAGGCCGCAATCTTCCAATTGGTGTTGCAGGGCCTGGCGCGCCAGTTCGTGGTTTTCCAGCACCGCCACGCGGTGGCCCAGCAGGGGCGCGCAGGGCAGGTCTTCAACGTCATCGCGGGTTTTGGGCAGGTTCAGGCTGATCCAGAATTCCGAGCCTTCGCCCGGCGTGCTGTCGACGCCGATTTCGCCGCCCATCTGTTCGATCAAGCGTTTGGAGATCACCAGCCCCAGGCCCGTGCCGCCGGGTTGACGCGACAACGAGTTGTCGGCCTGGCTGAAGGCTTGGAACAGCGCACGCACGTCCTGGCTGGAGAGGCCGATTCCGGTGTCCTGCACGCTGATGCGCAGTTGCACGGTATCTTCCTGCTCGTCCTCGATCATCGCCCGAGCCACGATGGTGCCCTCGCGGGTGAACTTGATCGCGTTGCTGATCAGGTTGGTAAGGATCTGCTTGAGCCGCAACGGGTCGCCCACCAGCGCCAGCGGCGTATCGCGGTAGACCAGGCTGACCAGTTCCAACTGCTTGGCATGGGCGGCGGGGGCGAGGATGGTCAGGGTGTCCTGTAGCAGATCGCGCAGGTTGAATGGAATGCTGTCGAGCACCAGTTTGCCGGCTTCTATTTTCGAGAAATCGAGAATCTCATTGATGATGCCCAGCAGGTTGTCGGCGGATTTTTCGATGGTACCCAGGTAGTCGAGCTGGCGCGGCGTCAGTTCGCTTTTTTGCAGCAGGTGGGTAAAGCCGAGGATGCCGTTGAGGGGCGTGCGGATTTCATGGCTCATATTGGCCAGAAACTCCGACTTGATGCGGCTCGCCTCCAGGGCCTCCTTACGCGCCAAGTCCAGCTCGATATTCTGGATCTCGATGGTTTCCAGGTTCTGACGCACGTCTTCGGTGGCCTGGTCGATGCTGTGCTGCAATTCTTCCTGGGCATTCTGCAAGGTTTCGGCCATGCGGTTGATGCCTGAGGCGAGTTGATCCAGCTCCTGGCTGCCCAGCGCGGGCAGGCGGGTTTCCAGGTTGCCGTCCTTGAGCTGGGCCACGGCTTGCTTGATCAGGCCGATCGGCGAGGTGATCGTGCGGCTGATACGCAGCGCCAGCGCGGCGGTGAAGATCAGCCCGATGGCGATCAGCAGCAGGCTGGCGAACAGGCTTCGATAGCCGCGCAGCAGCATGCCGTTGTGGGACAGTTCCACCTCGACCCAGCCCAACAGGCGGTCGCTTTCGTCGGGGATCAGTTCGCCCGCCAGGTTGCGATGGCGGCCGAACACCGGCAGCAGGTAGCGGGTGGCGTCGTTGCCCGTGCGCTGCAACAGATGTGAACTGTTGCCGGCCGGCGCCTGATTGAGCATGGTCGGACCGGCGTGGGCGAGGGTGCTGCGGTCCGGCGCGAGGAACGATACAGTGCGTACGTCCTGCTGCTCCAGGGATTGGGTGGCGATGCGCTCCAGCAAATCGACGTTTTTATTGCTCAGGGCCGGCGCCACCAGCGGTGCCAATTGCTCGGCGATCATTTCGCCGCGCTGCAGCAACTGGGTTTGCAGCTCCGACAGCTGCATCCAGGTGAAATAACCGCCCAACAACAACGCCATCAGGCTGGTCGGCAATAAGGTCAGCAACAGTACGCGGCCTTTTATCCCCATTCTTCTAAGCACGCCACTCTCCTGCTACCACATTGGAATCAATCTTTCGCGCCGGCATCCGGCCTGCGCCACCTGCGCAGTGTAGCCATTTGCGCGGCGAGGAATCTCGCAAAATCATCACAGGAGTCAATCTTCGGGCCATTGGCCGGCGAGTAGCGATTGCCTGTGGCGGGGTAATCTTGAATAATCGGCGATTGAGAATTACTTGCAGACGCTAATGAATCCCGCAGCCAGTATCCTGACCATCGAAGATGACCCCGTGCTCGGCGCCTACGTCCATGAGGAGCTGGCGCGCAGTGGCTTTCAGGTTACATGGTGCCAGAACGGCCAGCAGGGCCTGGACATGGCGCGTGAGCGTGCTTTCGACGTGGTGTTGATGGATATTCTGCTGCCGGGGCTGGACGGCCTGTCGATCCTGACGTATTTGCGCAAAAGCCATTCGACCCCGGTGATTCTGATGTCGGCCTTGGGTGCCGAAGCCGACCGCATCAGCGGTTTTCGCCTGGGCGCGGACGACTACTTACCCAAGCCTTTCAGCATGCTTGAGCTGCGCGTGCGCATTGAAGCGATCCTGCGCCGCGTGGCCCTGGATCGTCGGCCGCTGCCTGCTCTGCCAGTGCGGCGCGAGAACGCGCCGAGCTTGCGCTTTGACGATGAGTTAGGTGATGTTTTTTACCTGCAACACGCCGCCGGCCTGACCCGTAGCGAATTCCGCCTGCTGGAAACCCTGCATCGCAACGTTGAAGAGGTCTTGAGCAAAGCCTTTCTTTATCAGCATGTGCTGCAACGCGGTTATGCCCCCCATGACCGTAGCCTCGACATGCATATCAGCCAGATCCGCCGCAAGCTCAAAGCCATCGGCTACAGCGAGCGCGAAGTGCGCACCGTCTGGGGCAAGGGTTATGTGTTGAGCGGTCACGATGACAGCCTTTGAACGACCGCTAAAACGCCTGCCGGGCCGGCACTCATTGTTCTGGAAACTGGCCTGCCTGCTGATCGCGTTCTGTTTGTTGATGATCTGGCTGAGCTGGTCCTGGGGTCGCTATATGGAGCAGCAGAATGCCTATCTGTCCGAGGAGGCGAAAACCACCCTGAGCGGGTACGCGGCGCAAGCGGAGCAGGCGTGGAACCTAGGCGGCCCTTCAGGCGTCGATGCCTGGCTGCAGGCCATGGGCAAGCGTGAAACCACTTGGATCGGCGTGATTGGCAACGACCTGCAATCGTTGAGCAGCTACCCCTTGAGTAGTGCGCAAAACCAGCGCCTGACCTTTTTACGCGGCCTGGACTGGCCGGTGAGTCGGCATGTCAAGGGGCTGCCCTGGCTGAAGATCGCGTTTCCCGGCGACCCGGAGGCCGGGTCGTTGGTGATCGAACTGCCACAGCGCTTTATGCCCGGTCGCTATCAAGTGTTCTGGCGGGTGGTGACCAACGGTGTGATCCCCGGTCTGTTCACCCTATTGCTGTGCATAGGCCTGTACCGCTTGCTGATCATGCCCCTCAATCAATTGCGCGAGCAGGCCAACGCCTGGCGAGCCGACCAGTTGAATACGCGTCTGTCCCAGGATGCGACCAGTCGCCAGGATGAGTTGGGCGAGCTGGGCCGTGCTTTTGATCATATGTCCGAACGCTTGCAGGGGACCGTGGTGTTGCAACAGCAGTTGCTGCGCGATATGTCCCATGAACTGCGTACGCCCCTCAGTCGCTTGCGGGTGGCCTGTGACAGCGAGCAGGACCTCGCGCAACTGCGTCAACGCCTGGGCCGGGAAATCGATGCCATGCAGCGACTGGTGGAAGACAGCCTGCAATTGGCCTGGTTGGACGCCGAACGGACGCCGTTGACCAAAGAAACCATTCAGCTTCAAGCGTTGTGGGACATATTGCGTGAGAACGCATGCTTTGAAAGCGCTTGGCCAGCATCGCGCCTACCGTGTTTGCTGGGCCCCGAGTGCTGGGTGCGGGGCAACCTGAATGGCTTGGCCCAGGCCCTGGAAAATATCCTGCGTAATGCCATACGCCACTCTCCAGCGGACGGGGTGGTGTGCCTGGACGGGCGGCGCGAGGGTGAGTACTGGCACCTATGGCTGGAAGATCAGGGCGGCGGGATCGATGAGCGGGACCTGGAACGCATTTTTGCGCCGTTCACGCGCCTGGACGGCTCTCGCCCGGGCGATGGCGGCTTCGGCCTGGGGCTGAGCATCGCGCGCAATGCGCTGCAACGTCAGGATGGCAGCCTATGGGCGGAAAACACCGGTGCGGGCCTGCGTGTACATCTGCGCCTGCTGGCGCTTTAGGTTTTACCCGCGCCGCTGTTTGCGTTTCTTCCATTGGTGGGCCACCCACCACCGCCAGTAACCCATGGTCAGGCAATAGGCCAATGCGCCCAGTACCAGGCCCAATACCACCGAACCCAGCAAAAACGGTTGCCACAAGGTGCTCAACTGGCCGCTGATCCATTCCCAGGTGAGGTCGTCGGGGAGGCTGCGCGCAGGGACGTTCATCAGCCAGGCGCCGGTCAGGTACGTGCAAATGAACACCACCGGCATAGTGATCGGGTTGGTCAGCCATACCAGGCTTATGGCGATCGGCATGTTGCCGCGTACCGTGATCGCGAGGATCGCCGCGAGCAGCATCTGCAACGGAATCGGAATGAACGCCGCGAACAGACCCACCGCCATCGCTCGGGCCACCGAGTGCCGATTCAGGTGCCAGAGGTTCGGATCATGCAACAACGTACCGAGAAACTGTAATGACTTGTGTTCCCTGATACTGGTGGGGTCGGGCATGTACCGTTTGAATAAGCGCCGAGGCATAAGGGGTCCAGGTCGATTCGAGGGGCAAGTATGCCCGCATTCTATAAACAGGAAATTCAGACTTTGTGACAAAACATCATAGGCCGCGCCGAATGCACGGCTAAGACTGAATGGATCTCTCAAAAGGATGATCCATGAAGACAGGGATGTTCGCGCTTGCATCAGGGTTGCTTGCTCTGGTTTTTCTACCGGCACTGCCCGCCACGGGCTGGCTGATCGCCATGCTGGTGCTGGCGTTGATGGCGTTGCCATTTCGCACGTACCCGCTGGCGTTTTTTCTGATGGGGTTGAGTTGGGCGTGTTTCAGCGCGCAGTGGGCCTTGAATGATCGGCTGTCGCTGAAGCTGGATGGGCAGACGCGTTGGGTCGAGGGCTGGGTGGCCGGGTTACCGCAACAGACCGACGATGGCGTGCGCTTCGACCTGATCGACGGGCGGTCGCGTAAAGCCCGATTACCCCAGCGCATCCGCGTGTCCTGGCGCGGAGGTCCGCCCGTGCGCAGCGGTGAACGCTGGCGCCTGGCAATCAGCCTCAAACGACCGTCCGGATTACTGAATTTTCACGGCTTTGACCGCGAAGCCTGGCTGTTGGCCCGGCGCATCGGTGCAACCGGCTCGGTAAAGGACGGTGAGCGCCTGGCCCCGGCGCGCAGTGCGTGGCGCGATGGCCTGCGTCAACGGCTGCTGGCCGTGGATGCCCAAGGCCGCGAGGCGGGCCTGGCCGCTTTGGTGCTGGGGGATGGCTCCGGTCTGTCCGCTACGGATTGGCAGATTCTGCAGGACACCGGCACCGTGCATCTGCTGGTGATTTCCGGGCAGCACATCGGCCTGTTGGCGGGGTTGATCTACGGGCTGGTTGCCGGGTTGGCTCGTTACGGAGTTTGGCCGCGAGGTTGGCCATGGCTACCCTGGGCGTGCGGGCTGGCCTTTACCGCTGCACTCAGTTACGGCTTGCTGGCCGGGTTCGGTGTGCCGGTGCAGCGCGCGTGCGTGATGGTGGGGTTGGTGCTGCTCTGGCGTTTGCGCTTTCGCCATCTGGGCGTGTGGTGGCCGTTGCTGCTGGCCTTCAATGGGGTGCTGATCCTGGAACCCCTGGCCAGTCTGCAGGCGGGTTTCTGGCTATCATTTGCGGCAGTGGCGGTGCTGATCCTGGCGTTCAGCGGCCGCTTAGGACCGTGGAGCCCTTGGCAGGTGTGGACCCGTCCGCAATGCGTGATCGCCATCGGGCTGTTTCCGGTGTTGTTGGGGCTGGGGTTGCCCATCAGTATGAGTGCGCCGCTGGCCAATCTGGTGGCGGTGCCGTGGATCAGCCTGGTGGTGCTGCCACTGGCGCTGCTGGGCACCGCGCTGTTGGCGGTGCCCTTCGTGGGGGAGGGTTTGTTGTGGCTGGCGGGTGGCGCGTTGCAGGGGTTATTCGTCGGCTTGGGCTGGCTCGCCGGGTACGCGCCCGCTTGGGTACCGGCGCAGGTGCCCTTGGCGGCCTGGCTGATCAGCCTGCTCGGCGCGGTGTTGCTGTTATTGCCCAAAGGCGTGCCGTTGCGCCTGCTGGGTTGGCCGATGTTGCTGCTGGCCGTGTTCCCTCCTCGAGAATCGGTGCCCTATGGGCAGGTCGAGGTGCTGCAGTTGGATGTCGGTCAAGGGCAATCGCTGATTCTGCGCACACGCAATCACACCCTGGTTTACGATGCTGGCCCACGCTCGGGAGCGCTCGACCTCGGCGCGCGCGTGGTGCTGCCGTCGTTGAAAAAACTCGGCGTGGGCAGCTTGGACCTGCTATTGCTCAGCCATGCCGATGCCGATCACGCGGGGGGCGCGGCCGCAGTGGCCCGAGGCATGCCGATCAGGCGCGTGGTAGGCGGCGAAACCGAGGGCTTGCCGGCGTTTTTGGGCACCCAGCCTTGTGTCAGTGGCGAGCAGTGGCAATGGGACGGGGTCATGTTTGAAATGTGGCAGTGGCCTGATGCTATCAGTGGCAACGCCAAATCCTGTGTCTTGCAGGTGCAAGTCAACGGTGAGCGTCTGCTGCTGACCGGCGATATCGATCGCGACGCTGAACGGGCGCTGCTCAACTCGTCGCTGGCGGTGCCCACCGACTGGCTGCAAGCGCCGCATCATGGCAGTCGAAGTTCGTCCTCCAGGCCTTTCCTGCAACGGCTGGCGCCCCGGTCTGTGCTTATTTCACGCGGGCGCGGCAACGCCTTCGGTCATCCCCATCCGCAGGTCATGGAGCGCTATCGGGCACTCGGCAGTCGGGTCTATGACAGCGCCGAACAAGGCGCCGTACGCGTGCAATTAGGGGCCTTTGCCGAACCGGTCGTTGCCCGTGGTCAACGGCGTTTCTGGCGCGAACGGTTACCCTGACGGTGTAAGCGCGAAGGTCGTCGGCGGTGCCACGCTCGACGAACCCCGCTGCGGAACCTATATGGTAAAGTGGCGCACTTTTTCGAGGGGACATTCACTGTGTGGGAATTGGTCAAATCCGGCGGCTGGATGATGTTGCCGATCATCTTGAGTTCCATCGCCGCGCTCGGCATCGTTGCCGAACGCCTGTGGACCTTGCGTGCTAGTCGTGTCACCCCTGAGCATCTGCTGGGGCAGGTCTGGTCCTGGATCAAGAACAAACAACTGGACAAGGAAAAGCTCAAGGCTCTGCGCGCCGATTCGCCGCTGGGTGAGATTCTGGCCGCGGGCCTGGCCAACTCCAAGCACGGTCGCGAGATCATGAAGGAGTGCATCGAAGAGGCCGCCGCGCGGGTGATCCACGAACTGGAGCGCTACATCAACGCCCTCGGCACCATCGCCGCCATGGCGCCGCTGCTCGGTTTGCTGGGTACGGTGCTGGGCATGATCGATATTTTCAGTTCGTTCATGGGCACCGGCATGAGCGCTAACGCGGCCGTGCTGGCCGGCGGTATTTCCAAGGCGCTGATTACCACGGCGGCGGGCTTGATGGTGGGGATTCCATCGGTGTTCTTCCACCGGTTCCTGCAACGGCGCGTCGATGAGCTGGTGGTCGGCATGGAGCAGGAAGCCATCAAGCTGGTCGAGGTGGTGCAGGGGGATCGCGACGTGGATCTGGTTGGGGACAAAGCGTGAAATTTCGCCGCAAGCAACGGGAAAATGTCGATATCAACCTCGCGTCACTGATCGACGTGGTCTTTATCCTGCTGCTGTTTTTTGTCGTCACCACCACCTTCACCCGGCAGACCGAGCTGCGTGTCGACTTGCCGGAAGCGGTGAGCGGTTCGCCGGCCGAAGATCAGGAGGTCAAGCAACTGGATATCACCATCAGCGCCGAGGGCGTGTTTTCGGTGAATAACCAGGTGCTGGAGAAAAACGATCTCAACAGTCTGATGGACGCTTTGCAGAAGGAGTCCGGTGGCGATACCAAGATGCCGCTATCCATCAGCGCCGATGGCAAGACCCAGCACCAGGCCGTCATCACCGCAATGGACGCCGCCGGCAAACTTGGCTTCAGCCATTTGCGCATGAGCACCGTCGAGGCGGCGAGCCAACCCTGATGGCCATGTCCGATCGATTGCTTAAAGGCTGGTACGAAGGTCATCCGGCGCTGCTGTTGTTGCGGCCGCTGGAGGCGATGTATCGCCGGGTGGTTGAGCGCAAGCGCGCGCGATTCCTGGCGGGAGAGGGCCAGATCTATCGAGCGCCGGTGCCGGTGGTGGTGGTCGGCAATATCACCGTGGGGGGCACCGGCAAGACGCCATTGATCCTGTGGCTGATCGAGCACTGCCGACGTAGCGGCCTGCGCGTGGGCGTGGTTAGCCGAGGCTATGGCGCCAAGCCGCCGCACTTGCCGTGGCGGGTCGAGGCCGGCCATAGCGCCGAGACGGCGGGTGACGAACCCTTGCTGATCGTGCAGCGCTGCGGTGTGCCCTTGATGATCGATCCGGACCGCAGTCGTGCGGTCGAGGCATTACTGGCCAGCGAACCGTTGGACCTGATCCTCTCCGACGATGGCTTGCAGCACTACCGTCTGGCCCGTGACCTGGAGCTGGTGCTGATCGATGCCGCCCGTGGCTTGGGCAACCGCCGTTGCCTGCCTGCCGGGCCTTTGCGCGAACCGTTGGAGCGACTGCAGAGTGTCGATGCGTTGCTGTACAACGGTGCCCCCCGTGACCGCGACGACGGGTTTGCCTTCAGTCTGCAACCCACCGCTCTGGTTAACCTACAGACCGGTGAGCGCCGGCCGGTGGATCATTTTGCCAAGGGCCAAGCGGTGCATGCGGTCGCCGGCATCGGTAACCCGCAACGTTTCTTCAATACCCTTGAAACGCTACACTGGCGGCCGATACCCCATGCTTTTGCCGACCATGCACCTTATAGCGCCGAGGTCTTGAATTTTACCCCGTCATTGCCGCTGGTCATGACCGAGAAAGACGCGGTGAAGTGCCGCGCCTTTGCCCAGCCCGACTGGTGGTACCTTGCGGTGGATGCGCTGCCGTCGCCGGCGTTCGTCGCCTGGTTCGATGCGCAACTCTTACGCCTGTTGCCCACCCGTCACTTGCCTTAAACGCTGCCTACCAGGACATATTCATGGACACCAAACTGCTCGATATCCTCGCTTGCCCGATCTGCAAAGGCCCGCTCAAGCTCAGTGCCGACAAAACCGAGCTGATCAGCAAAGGCGCCGGTCTGGCGTATCCGATTCGTGATGGCATCCCGGTGATGCTGGAGAGCGAAGCCCGCACCCTGACCACCGAAGAGCGTCTGGATAAATGACCACCGCCTTTACCGTTGTTATCCCCTCGCGTTATGCATCGACCCGTCTGCCCGGCAAACCGCTGCAGTTGATCGGCAGCAAGCCGATGATCCAGCTGGTATGGGAACAGGCTTGTAAAAGCAGCGCCGAGCGGGTGGTGGTCGCCACCGACGACCCGCGCATCATCGACGTTTGCAAAGGCTTTGGCGCTGAAGCAGTGCTGACGCGTGAAGATCACAATTCCGGTACGGATCGCCTTGCCGAAGTGGCCACGCAACTGGGTCTGGCGCCAGACGCTATCGTGGTCAATGTGCAAGGCGACGAGCCGCTGATCCCGCCCAGTGTGATCGATCAGGTCGCCGCCAACCTGGCTGCCCATGGTGAAGCGCGCATGGCGACCCTGGCCGAGCCGATTGAAGATATCGAAACCCTGTTCAACCCTAACGTGGTCAAGGTGGTCAGCGATATCAATGGCCTTGCCCTGACTTTCAGCCGTTCCACCTTGCCGTGGGCGCGCGATGCGTTTGCCAAGCGCCCCGACGCGTTGCCCGAAGGTGTGCCTTATCGCCGCCATATCGGTATCTATGCCTACCGCGCCGGGTTCCTGCATGACTTTGTCAACTGGGGCCCGTGCTGGTTGGAAAACACCGAATCCCTAGAGCAACTGCGGGCTTTGTGGCATGGCGTGCGCATTCATGTGGGCGACGCCCTGGAAGCACCGCCGGCCGGTGTCGATACCCAGGAAGACCTTGAGCGCGTCCGTCGTTTGCTGGGGGCTTGATGGAAGTTTTGTTCGTCTGCCTGGGCAATATCTGCCGTTCGCCGACTGCCGAGGGGGTTCTGCGCCATAAATTGCGTGAGGCGGGCCTGGCGGGTCAAATTGAGGTCGCATCGGCCGGTACCGGCGACTGGCATGTCGGCAACCCGCCCGACCAGCGCAGCCAGCGGGCGGCGCTGGTGCGCGGTTATGACTTGTCGGCCCAGCGCGCCCAGCAGGTCTCGCGCGCCGATTTTGCTCGTTACGACCTGATCCTGGCCATGGACCATAGCAACCTGCGCAACCTCAAGGCGCTCCAACCCACTCAGGGCAAGGCGGAACTTGACCTGTTTTTGCGCCGTTACGAAGGGGAAGTGGACGAAGTGCCAGACCCGTATTATGAGGGCGAACAAGGCTTCGAACGGGTCCTGGACCTGATCGAGCGGGCCTGCGATTTATTGGTGGTTGAATTGAAGGGGCGGTTATGACTCTGCATGTGCGCCCGCAAGCGTCGCTCAAGCCATTCAACAGCTTTGGCATCGATGTGCGTGCTCAGCTGTTTGCCGAAGCCCACAGCGATGACGATGTGCGCGAAGCGCTGGCCTTTGCTGCGACGCGGTCGCTGCCACTGTTAGTGATTGGCGGCGGTAGCAACTTGCTGCTGACCCAGGATATTCCAGCGCTGGTGCTGCGCATGGCTACCCAAGGCATCCGGATATTGCAGGATGACGGCATGCAGGTAGTGGTCGAAGCCGAGGCAGGGGAGGCTTGGCATCCCTTTGTGCTGTGGACCCTCGCGCAGGGCTTATGTGGGTTGGAAAACCTCAGCCTGATCCCAGGCACCGTCGGCGCGGCCCCCATGCAAAACATCGGCGCCTATGGCGTAGAGATCAAGGACGTGTTTGCAGGCCTGACCGCTCTGGATCGCCACACTGGGGAATTGCGCGACTTTAGCCTGGAAGACTGCGGCTTCGCCTATCGCGACAGTGTGTTTAAGCATGAGACCGGTCGTTGGCTGATCCTGCGTGTGCGCTTTGCCCTCAGTCGTGCCAATCACCTCAAGCTTGATTACGGCCCGGTACAGCAACGATTGGCCGGGCAGGGCATCACCGAGGCCACGCCGAGTGATGTGAGCCGGGCAATTTGCAGTATCCGCCAGGAAAAACTGCCGGACCCGGCCGTGCTGGGCAACGCCGGCAGCTTCTTCAAAAATCCGCTGGTGTCCAAGGCGTTGGCCGAAGAGCTCAAGGCGCTGTATCCGGATCTGGTGGCCTATCCCCAGGCCGACGGGCAGATGAAACTCGCCGCCGGCTGGCTGATCGACAAGGCCGGCTGGAAGGGCTTCCGGGAGGGCGACGCAGGCGTGCACGCGCTGCAAGCGTTGGTTCTGGTCAATTATGGCGGCGCCTCAGGACACGACATCGCCCATCTGGCCCAGCGCATCCAGCGCGATATTGCTGAGCGCTTCAAGGTTGAGCTGGAAATGGAACCCAACCAGTATTGATCCCGCGAAAATAAAAATGCCCCGCATCTTTCGATGCGGGGCATTTTTTATACCGCAGTGAATCAGTCGTCACGGCTCATGATGCCGAAGATCTGCAACAGGCTGATGAACAGGTTGTAGATCGATACATACAGGCTCACGGTCGCCATGATGTAGTTGCGCTCACCGCCGTGGATGATGGCGCTGGTCTGGAACAGGATGCACACCGAGGAAAACAGCACGAAGCCGGCGCTGATCGCCAGTTGCAGGCCACTGATCTGGAAGAACATGCCCGCAACCACGGCCGCCAGCAACACGAAGAAACCTGCGGTGATGAAGCCGCCCAGGAAGCTCATGTCTTTACGGGTGACCAGCACATAAGCCGACAGACCACCGAACACCAGCGCGGTCATGGCAAAAGCCGAACTGACCACTTCCGCGCCGCCAGCCATTCCAAGGTAACGGTTAAGGATCGGGCCGAGGATAAAACCCATGAAACCGGTCAAGGCAAACGCCGACACCAGGCCCCAGGCCGAGTCGCGAAGCTTGTTGGTGAGGAAGAACAGGCCGTAGAAACCGATCAGCACCACGAAGATATTCGGGTAGCCGACACGCATCTGCTGCGCCACGAACGCCATCAGGCCACTGAAGGCGAGAGTCAGGGCGAGCAGGCCATAGGTGTTGCGCAACACGCGGCTGACTTCGAGCTGCTCAGCCTGCGCGTTGCCATTCACTGCGTAATTCTGTTCGCGCATGGCGACACTCCTTGGGTTTTGAAACGTTCAGTCGCAAAGATCATAACAGACGCTCTGTAACAAGCGATGGCGAGAGTTTGACAGTGTGTTTCATTCGGGTATTATGGCGCCCGCTGAGACGGGATGGGCTATTATCCTCCTGTGTCACACAAGGGAAATTGGCAGAGTGGTTGAATGCACCGGTCTTGAAAACCGGCGGACGTTAATAGCGTCTCCAGGGTTCGAATCCCTGGTTTCCCGCCAAGATTCAAACGAAAGCCCCGCAATTGCGGGGCTTTTGTGTTTCTGGGGTTTGGCAAAACTCTCAGCGTAGGGATGGATCGTTTCCAGATCATTTCAGCTGGTTTCCTACGGTCCCCACCAGATTTGTGAGCGAGGTGTGTAATGCGTAGCGCCACTCGATCAACCCTGCGGGTTTGGTCGCCTCTTTAAGTGCAGCCATTTTTGCACTGTGTATTCCTTCCAGGAATGCGCCACATAAAACTAATGAATTTTTATTATTGCGGTGTCTGGCTTAGCTTGGTGTCAGGACATGGAGACCCGCATTGAAATCATCCCCTCTCGACTCAGTTGAAAAATTTGATACCGCCCGAGCCAATGAGTACGGTCGACAGAGCCGTATTGCGTTAGCGGGATATGACGCCTGCCAAGACTTGGCTGCGTGCATGCTGGCGGCAAGCCTGGGTAATACAAGTTCGGCAAAAATCCTGGTCGTTGGCGCTGGCGGTACGGCGCAGGAGATTATTGCGATGGCTAAGCTTGAACCGAGTTGGCGCTTTACGGCCGTTGACCCTTCCGAGCCGATGCTGGAGGCAGCAAAGCAGCAGTTAAACGCAAACAACTTGCTTGAAAGAACGATCATGTATCTTGGGCAAGTTGAAGACCTGGCAGCAGATGGGTCATACGACGCAGCGACTTTGATCGGTGTACTCCATCATCTGAATGGAGATGAAACCAAGCGAAAAATTTTACGATCCATTCGGGCTCATCTAAAACCGGGTGCGCCGCTGATTGTCGCGGGGAATCAATACGCTTACGCCAGCCAGCCGTTACTGCTTGCGGCCTGGGGGCAGCGGTGGCGGCAGCATGGGGCCAGCGCGGATGAAGTGAAGGTCAAGCTTGGGAAAATCCTTCAAGGCGCTGATCCTCCACATTCCGAGGCGGCGGTTCAAAAACTCTTGTATGACGCCGGATTTGGAGACGCTACCCGTTTCTTCAGCAGCCTTTTCTGGGGGGCGTGGTTGACGTGCAAAGTGGTCTGAACATAGCCGCGAATGGCTGCTTCTAGTCGATTCTGTTGAAAACGGTCAACCATCCCCAGCCGATCCAAGTGCACGACGTCTTCGTCGCCCTGCAATTTCAATGCAGATGCCACCGGCTGTGAGGGTTTTTGCCGGGTCTTTGCCAAGATGTGGCTGGTCGGTATTTCGCGCCCACCCGCAGCATTCTCCCACAGCGACCGCGACGAGACACAGCCATGATGTCGCGTGTCGCCGACACCTCGGCGTCGTCACGCCTCCACCCACTGAGCCTGCTTATCGCGATCGCGATATTTAGGGCTAGAAACCGGAACCCTTGAAGGACTTTAACAAGAGCGGCATTGCGCCTGGTGCCTGTTGATTGGCCGAACTATTGCTAGCGTCGCCGTACTCATCCGTCAGCGACGCTTTTTCCGCTCAATGGCGCTGCCGATGAAATGGCAGTGGCGGTTCGCACGGGCATTACTGCGCGATCAACAAAAAAGCTGAGCCACCGACAGCAGGCAAATCATCTGTGCAAACATTTGAGCACGAATAGGATGTCTCATTGCCCTGACCCTCACGGTAAGGTTCCGGTTAAACAAGTCGTTGCCCGTATTCAGTATAGGTCGTGTAATGAATTGTCCACGGGTGCAGCACGTTCCCGTTACGACAACTGTAGACCTGCGCTGCACTTTTCGTCATTTTTCCGATCTATCTGTGTCCGACCCATGCCGACTTCCTGCGTGGGCAGAGTCGTCAAATCGGGTGCCAATGGATCGCAGGTCAACGGTTTCAATCTTTAATCGAATGCGTCGGCTGTCGCTACCAGCGATGGCTTTTATCGTGCTGGCGGCCTCCGGTTGCACCCAGCAGCAGGGCCGTGATATCGCCAAGCAGTTCAGCAATGGCAAGCCCGATGAATTCTTTCAGACCAGCGTCGACCGTATGGCCACCCTGGGTATGCGTGACAATCTGCAAAGCCTGTATTTACTGATGAGCAAGCTGTATTTGCGTAACCCCAACCAGTGGCGGCAGTCGGGTTACCCGGATGCGGTGAGCGCGCAGCGGGAGATTCGCCAGGCCATTGAGCAACGTCGGCCGCTGGCGGCCTTGGGCGAACGTCGGGACCTGGCGGCGTTGAGTTATTCGTTGAGCCCAGAGTTCAAGGGCGACCGCGTCGGTGCGTTTATCTATGCCATCGGCAGTATGATCGTGACCGCCCATGGCGGGCGTACCGAGTTCTACTTGACCGATTCGATCAACCCGCAGTTCGTCAGCAACGCGGCGCGCAATATCGAGAAAGCCACCTGGCTGCTCAGCCAGCGCCAGGATGCGAACGGTGTGCTACTGCTGTTTTCCAACGAAATATCGGAGGAGGGCAGCAACCTCAGTTTTGCGGTCGAGTTCGGCAAAATAGTGGCGCGCTTGGACCTGCTCACGCAAATGCTCGATGAGCGCTATCGGCGCATCGGCCTGAATTATGCGCAAAGTCTGCTGCTGATGAATTTTCTACCGGTGCAGTGATCGCCGTTTTCGTCCCGGCGGGTGCGTTGCTTCCCTTTCCTCCGTAGGAAACAGCCTATCTTGCATGGCGGTGCTTGAAACACTTCTGCCTCGGCAATAGCCTCGGACTTTTCTGAAAAAACGAGGCCCTACCTTGGGTAAGCGGAAAACGGTCTGGCCTACTGATCGCGAAATACGCCTGCGCTTTATGCTCTTCGCTGTGATCAATGCCGCAACGGTCCAGGATGTCGGCGCTGAAGTGCTGTTGCCGGCGCATAAGTTACTGAGTGAGTCGCCTAACGAAACGCAATTGCTGGCAGCCCTTGGGGAAATACTGGCGACCGAGGAAATGGAGGGCTTCAGGTTTACTCCAGGTTCCGAGGCCGATGAATTGATGCAGACGCTGCAAATACCCATCCCCTGAAACGCTCATACCACAGGCCGCAAGACGGCCTGGCGCGTCTTCAACCGAGAGCTATCATGACAGTTCGTCGACCGGTGTTTAAGCATTGGACGACTTAGCCGATGCAGTGATGACAACCCTCAGTGGACGCCAACATGTTTAATCGACGCTTGAAGAAGGACCTTCTGGACCAGGACGACGAACTCTTCCTGCTCCGTCAACTCGTCGCTCAATGTGATCGAGGCATGATCTCGATACGCTTGGATGCCGACTTTCGCATCACGGTCGTGAATGAGGCGTTCGCGCGGGCCTTGGGCTATTCCCGTGAGCAAGTGGAGGGACGCCTGTTGAATGAAATTGTCCCGGCTTACGTCAAGGACCTGCCGTGCTTTCGAAATTTCAATGCGGCGGTCGCGCGCTGCGAGCCGGTCAACGATGATTATCGCTACCTGCGTAACGATGGCAGCCTGGCCTGGTTCCACCTGACCTGGCTCCCCATTAAAGGGCGTGATGGCCAGCTTTCATCTGTACAGGCATACGGCGCAGAAGTCACTCGCGCCATCGAAATCGGCAAGGAAAACGAAGCGTTTATCAACGCGTTGTTGCGCTCGACGGCGGTCATCCAGTTCAAGCTGGATGGCACCGTAGTCACCGCCAATAAACAATTTCTCGACGCCATGGGTTATACGCTCGACCAGATCGTGGGCAAGAAACACAGCATGTTCTGCACCGCGCAGGAAGCGGCGTCGCCGGCGTACAGCCATTTCTGGCAGACGCTCAACCGCGGGGAATACGTGGCCAGCCGTTTCAAACGCTTGGACAGTCGTGGCCATGAAGTGTGGCTCGAAGCGACCTACAACCCTGTGCACGATGCCGAAGGTAACCTGTGCAAAGTGGTCAAGTTTGCCAGTGTGGTAACCGACCAGGTCTTGAGGGAGTCAGAGGTCAAGGAAGCTGCCGGGGTGGCCTATGAAGTGTCACAGCAAACCGATGTGACCGCCGAGCGCGGCGCGGCGGTGGTGCAAAATACCGTGCAGACCATGCAGAACATCGCCACGCAAATGCAGTCGGCCACCGGCAGCATTGAGGCGCTGGGCAAGCAATCGTTGTTGATCAGTGCGATTGTGCAGACCATCGGTGGTATCGCCGCGCAAACCAACCTGTTGGCGCTCAATGCGGCCATTGAGGCCGCGCGGGCGGGTGAACAGGGCAGAGGATTCGCAGTGGTCGCCGATGAGGTCCGGCAGCTGGCCAGTCGTACCAGTGCCGCGACGGAGGAGATTGTCAGCGTGGTTCAACAGAACCAGAGGCTGGCCGATGAAGCCATCGCCGAAATGTTCAGCAGCCGCGAACAGGCCGAGCAAGGCCTGACATTGGCCAACCAGGCCGGTGCGGTCATCACCGAAATCCAAGGCGGCGCCAAGCAAGTGGTCAGTGCAGTAGGGCGCTTTGCCAACGAGCTGCAATAGCGCCTGACGCGCTCGATCAGGCAACTAACGGGCTAAGTGCGTTCAGTCATCCAGGCTGAACGTCAGCCAGTGGGCGTTATCTGTTTGCCGATTGATCTCCACGATCACCCCCTTTATTTCCCGCCCCTGGGGCAATGTCACCGTGACATGGTTGGCGTGCCCCGGCCATTGCAGCGGACCATCCGCCTCCAGGCGCACGATGGTCGGCGTGCCATTTTCCGACAGACGAATATTGACCGATGGGTTCGGGCATTCCTCCGGCTCGGCGCCGAGGTGGCGTGAGGCCAGGAGTACATGGGCGGTACCTTCGTGTGTCAGCGACATAGTGGTTTCCTTTTGAATGCGCGCGGTGAGTTGAGCAGTGGACCTCACGCAGGTGCTGGAGGTTTCGTCGGGTTGCGACGTGCTGTTCTGCCTTCATTCGGTTCTGATGCTGTCGTGGGAAAGTTCGATGTGCTAATCGGGCGTGACTTGTCGCCCACCGTTGCCTTCCCAACACTGCCCGCGTGCTGGGCCAAGCCTTGCACGCCTCCGAATTTCAAGGATTTGCCCTCATGCTGTTGCGTCAACCTCCGTTTCTGTTTGCTGCCTTGGCCCTGACCTCTCTGGCGCATGCCGAAGAACTGCAATTGGCGCCGGTGGAAGTCACCAGCAGCGAGGCCAGTGCTGGCGAAGTGGCACAGGTGCAATTGCGCAGCGTGCCTGGCGCCACTAACTACATCGACATGAACAGCGTGCAGCAGGGGCGGGTCAGTTCCAACGAGGACGTGTTCAAGTACCAGGCTGGGGTGTACGCCAAGGCGGCTAATAACGAAGGGGTGAAACTGTCCATTCGCGGCTCGGGCCTCAATCGCGGCCCAGGCGCCCACGCCTCCGGCTTGTACGAAATGTTCGACGGCCTGCCATTGACTGGTCCCGGCGGCACGCCCTACGAACTCAAAGACCCGCTATGGCAAAGCCGGGTCGAGGTGTTGCGTGGCGCCAACGGTTTTGACCAAGGCGCGCTGGCGCTGGGTGGGGCGGTCAATTACGTGACCCGCACCGGCTACGACGCGCCCAAGCTGCAACTGCGCTATGAGATGGGCAGCCGTGGCTACGGGCAGCGTGAGATCAGTTCGGGCCAGGTGCTGGGGGATGCCGATTACTACATCAGCCTTACCGATTCCGAGTCCGACGGCTATCAGCACCAAAGCGCCGCCACCGGCAAAGGGGTTGCCGCCAACTTCGGCTATCGCTTCAACCCGAATCTGGAGACGCGTTTTTACCTGCGCTACCGCGAAACCACCAACGACACTCCCGGCAAACTCACCCGTGACCAGATCAGCCATGATCCACGCGCGGCCAATCGCCTCAATGCCGCCCGCGATTCCAAGCGCCTGCAACCCGGTTCCACCTGGTTGGCCAACAAGACCACCTTGCAGTTGGATGACAACAGTCGGGTCGAGGTAGGCCTGGCCTACCACGATTACCCCATGGACCTGCGCGAAGGCACCAATCGCCTGAAAGTCGCCTACACCGATATCAGCGGCACCCTCAATTACATCCGCCAGGACACGCTGTTCGGCCACGACAGCAAGACCACCGTGGGGCTGCGCACCACTCAGGCAATGCCCAACAATGGCACGTCGGAATATGTACGCACTCCCGCGGGTAATACTGCGTCCTACGCTCCCGGCACTAAAACCCGCGACTACAGCTACCTGGGTTCCGACACCGTGCTGCATGTGGGCAACGACTTGGAGCTGGTTCCGGACCTGTGGCTGACCACTGGCCTTGCGGCGATCTACACCCGCCGCGAAACCGAAGTGACCTACCCGGCCACGGGCACGCCGGTCAGCCAGCACGATTGGGACTACGCGCCGCGCATCGGCCTGCGCTATGACTTCACCGCGCAATTGCAGGTGTACGGCAACCTGAGCCGCTCGGTGGAGCCGCCGCACGCCTGGTCGATGATCTGGGGTTCCAACCGCTATTTCCCTAAAGACAGCGGCCCGGCCACTGGCTTGCAGCGTGAAGGCGTGAAGTTGAAAAACCAGACCGCCACTACCCTGGAAATCGGCGGGCGGGGCGAGCAGTGGTTTGGTCAGTGGGACTTGGCGCTGTATCGCTCCGAGGTGCGCCACGAACTGCTCAGCGTCGAGACCCAGGCACAAACAGCCACGTCCAATGCCGTGATCGCCGAATCCAATGCCAGCCCCACCGTGCATCAGGGCGTAGAACTGAGCCTGCTCAGTCCGCTGTGGGAGGGCGGCCGCAACGGTCAGCTCGCCCTGCGCCAGGCCTACACCTTCAGTGACTTCCATTACCGCGACGACGAGCGCTTTGGCGACAACAGCTTGCCGGGCATCCCCAAGCATTACTACCAGGCGCAACTGCGCTACAGCCACCCGACGGGGTTCTACACCAGCCTCAACACTGAGCATTCGTCGCGAGTGGCGGTGGATTACGCCAATTCCTACTACGCCGCGTCCTACACCACACTGGGCGCCACCCTCGGCTACGACGCCCCCAAACAAGACTGGCAAGCCTGGGTCGATCTGCGCAACCTGACCAACCGGCGTTACGCCAACACCGTGACGCCCGGTTACGACGACAAAGGCTTGGATGCCGCGCGTTCAACCCCGGCGGACGGTCGTGGCATTTACACCGGTGTGTCGTGGAGCTGGCGTTAAGCCGGGTGTCAACCCTTGCTCCCATAGCGTTTTACTGGCATTGTTCGCGCAATTGGTAATATTTCCCATTTGAGAAGTTTTTGCGCATGCATGACATTCCGGCCGCGCTGGGCGATCCAGTGCGTCAGCAGACCCTTACGGCGATGTACCGCGAACACCATGGCTGGTTGCACGGTTGGCTGCGCAAAAAACTCGGGTGCTCGCAACAGGCTGCGGACCTGGCCCATGATGCGTTTATTCGCGTCTTGATGCTGTCCGAGCCGCAGCACATCCAAGAGCCGCGAGCTTTTTTGGCGACCACGGCGGGGCGCCTGCTGATCGATGGCGCGCGTCGGCGGCGCATTGAAAAAGCCTACCTGCAAGCGCTGGCAATCCAGAGTGAAGATGCCGGCATGCCCGATCCGGCGGCCATTCATGTGGCACTGCAAGCCTTGGAGCGTATCGCCGAGATGCTCACCGGTTTGCCGGCCAAGGCCCGCGAAGCGTTTCTGCTGAGCCGCCTCGACGGGCTGACCTACAGCGAAATCGCCCTGCGCTTGAACGTGTCCCCCAGCTCGGTCAAAAACTACATTTCCAGTGCCCTGGTGCACTGCTACCACAGCCTGCACGCGGCGGACCCGCTGTCGTGAGTTCCGAACAGATCATTCAGCAAGCGGCGAATTGGCTGACGCGTCTGCACGACGAAGATGTCAGCGACGCCGAGCGACGGGCGTTCGAGGCCTGGTGCCAGGCCGACCCGCGCCACGGGGTGGCCATCGAGCGTATGCGCGGCCTGTGGGGGAGTTTCGACACCGTTCCCGCGCAACCGGCGCGCATTGCCCTGAAGCGCGCTTTTCCCACGCCACGCGCGCGCGGAGCCCAGGTGGTGGGCCTGCTCGGTGTGTTGCTGTGCGGATGGCTGAGCCTGGAACATATGCCGGTGTGGATGGCCGACCAGCGCACCGGCGTCGGCGAGCGGCGCCAAATCGCCCTGGCAGACGGCAGCCAGTTGCAGCTCAACAGCAACTCGGCGGTGGACGTGAAATTCGACGGCCATCAGCGAGTGATCGAGCTGTTGCAAGGGGAGCTGTGGGTCGATGTGGCCAAGGACGCGCAACGGCCCTTCGTGGTGCGCACCGACCAAGGCACGGCGACGGCGTTGGGTACGCGCTACCTGGTCAAGCGCGCGGCGGACGGCTCGACGGTGGTGACGGTGATCGAGTCCACCGTGGCGGTCAAAGGGCAGGCCAGCGAAAGCGTCAAGGTCACGGCCGGGCAACGCTCGGTGGTGGATCACGGCCGCGCCCAGCCGCCCCAGCCTATCGGTAATGCCGACGCGGACGCCTGGACCCGTGGCCTACTCAAGGTCAACGACCAACCCTTGGGCGAGGTGCTGCAAACCCTGGCCAGCTACCGCCACGGCCTGTTGCGGTTCGATGCCGCTGCTTTGGGCGATATGCGCGTGTCCGGGGTGTTCAAGCTGGATGACACCTCGGCGGCGCTGTCGGCATTGGCCGATAACCTGCCGATTCAGGTTGAGTACTTCACCGACCTGCTGGTAGTGGTCAAGCCGCGCTAGTGCTGGCGCAGGCGTTTATACAAGGTATTGCGGCTCACTCCCAGTTCCCTGGCAAGGTGGGAAATATTACCGCCGGCGGCTTTGAGGCGCCGGGTCAGGTCGTCGCTGTCGTCCAGCCCATCGTTGGCCGGGGCCGGCGCTGCCCGGTCCAGGTCGACGAAGAAGTCGTCCGGCAGATGCTCGACGCGGATCGGCTGCTCTTCGGCCATCGCCAGCGCCACCTGCAGCACGCTGCTGACCTGGCGCAGATTGCCCGGCCAAGGGTGCTGCTCGAACAGCGCCAGCACCTCGGCGCTCAAGCCGGCCCTTTGCGTCGGCTCGCGATGCTGTTGCCACAGTTGTTGGAACAGCGCCTGTTTGTCACGGCGTTCGCGCAATGGGGGCAGTTCCAGGGTCAGGCCGCCGATGCGGTAGTACAAATCCTCGCGGAAACGCCCGGCCTGCACCCACTCGCGCAAGGCTCGATTGGTGGCGGAGATTATGCGCAGATCCACCGGGAACAGGTCGCTGCTGCCCACCGGTTGCACGCAGCGTTCTTGCAAAACCCGCAATAGCCGCGCCTGGGTCGGAAGTGGCATGTCACCAATTTCATCGAGAAACAGTGTGCCCTTGTCCGCTTTGCGGATCAGGCCGATGCTGCCTTTCTGATTGGCACCGGTGAACGCGCCTTTTTCGTAGCCGAACAACTCCGATTCCACCAATTCGGCGGGAATCGCCGCACAGTTCACCGCGATAAAGGCCTGGCGGCTGCGGGAACTGGCCTGGTGCAAGGCTTTGACGAACACTTCCTTGCCCACCCCGGTTTCACCGTGGATCAGCAGCGGAATGTCTTTTTCCAGCAGGCGCTCGGCCTGGCGCACGGCTTTTTCCACGCGCGGGTCGCCAAAGTGCAGAGTCTTGAGACCGATGGCCGTGGGGGCAGGCGTAGGGCGCGGTTCGCGAGCCTTGGGATCGGTAAATACGCGGGCCTGCACCGGCTGCTGGAGGGGGCGCTTGAGCAGGCACTGGAAACGGTTGCGCCCGGCCGCCTGCAATGAGAACGGCAAGCCTTCGGGCTGGTTGAGCAATTCCAGCAACGACACTTTGAACAGGCTGTCGATCATCACGCGCGACAAACTGATGCCCAGCAGGTTGTCGGCGCGACGGTTGGCCGAGAGCACCTGGCCGCTTTCATCGAAAATCAGCAACCCCGCCCACTGGCTATCGAGATTGCTCAAACCGGTGTTGAAGGTCAGCTGGAAGTGCTCGCCGCGAAACAGGTTGAGGATCAACCGGTTCTCCACGGTCTGGCTCATCATCTTGACCATGCCGAGGGTATGGGAGGGTGGCAGGTAGCTGTCGCTGGAAACGTCCAACACCGCGATGATTTCGCGCTGGGCATCGAAGATCGGCGCCGCGGAACCGGTCATAAAGCGGTTGGCCTTGAGAAAGTGTTCGTCGTGCGCGATGTGCACCGCCTGGGCACAGGCCAAGGCGGTGCCGATGGCATTGGTGCCGCTGGCGCGCTCCAGCCAGCTGGCGCCGGCGCTGAAACCACGGGCCAGCTTGGGTTCGATAAAACGCTGGGTGCCCCACGACGTCAGCACTTGGCCCTGGTTGTCAGCCAGCATGATCAGGCAGTTGGAGTTGCTGAGGATATTTTCGTAGTAGGGCAGGACTTCCTGGTGAGTGGTCTGCACCAGGGAATGCTGGCTCTCCAGCAATTGGCTGATGCCCTCTGCAGGCAGTTGGTCAAAGCTGGGCGGGCTTTGGTGGTCCAGGCCAAAAGCGCGGCAACGGCGCCAGGAGTCCTGAATGATGGTGTCGTGAGCCAAGGGTTCGGCCATGGGGCGACCTTCTTTTTATTGTTTTGGGGTCTTGCGCAATCTACTGACGCCACCGCTACAAAATGCGTTGAGCATTCAATCGGCTTCAAAGAGTGTTGTTCAGAACTGTTCACTGTCAAGCCCCAAACTGTTCACTTGCTCAACCAAATTGTTCACTCCTGAACATCACCTAAGCCCCATTTCCTTGTGAATCAAGTACCTGCATTTTTGGCACGAAACTCGCTCTGACGACTGGCCAGATTCATTCCAATAATAAAAAGGTCGTGTCATGTCATTGACCCTGGAACATGTCTCCCGCGTTGTCGAAGGCCAGACTTGGATCGACGACGCCAACCTGCGTTTCGAACCCGGTTCCTTCAACGTTCTGCTTGGCCGGACGCTCTCCGGCAAGACCAGCCTGATGCGTCTGATGGCTGGGCTGGACAAGCCCGACAGCGGCCGCGTCCTGATGAACGGCGTGGACGTCACCCACAAGCCGGTGCGCCTGCGTAATGTGTCGATGGTCTATCAGCAGTTCATTAACTACCCGACCATGACCGTGTTCGAGAACATCGCCTCGCCGTTGCGCCAGGCCGGCATGGCCCATGAGCTGATCCAGAGCAAGGTGCTGGAAACCGCCAGGATGCTGCGCATCGAAAAATTCCTGCAACGCCACCCGCTCGAACTGTCCGGTGGCCAGCAGCAACGTACCGCCATGGCCCGGGCCTTGGTGAAGGATGCCGAACTGATCCTGTTCGACGAGCCGCTGGTGAACCTGGACTACAAACTGCGCGAAGAGCTGCGTCAGGAAATGCGCGAGCTGTTCGCCGCGCGGCACACCATCGCCATCTATGCCACCACCGAGCCCAACGAAGCCCTGGCCCTGGGCGGCACCACCACCATCCTCCACGAAGGCCGAGTGATCCAGAGTGGCAAGGCCGCCGAGGTCTATCACCAGCCCCAGACGGTACTGGCCGCCGAGCTGTTTTCCGAACCACCGATCAACCTGATGCCCGGGCGGATCAGCGGCAACGAAGTGAGCTTCGCCAATTTCGTGCATTTCCCCCTCAATGTGGACCTGCGTCCGATCGGAGAGGGCGAGTTCCGTTTCGGGGTACGCCCCAGCCATATCAGCCTGGTGCCGAGCAACGACGATGACCTGGAGCTGGCGGTGACCGTGGAAGTGGCTGAGATCAGCGGCTCCGAAACCTTTTTGCATGTGCGCAGCGAACATTTCCTACTGGTGCTGCACCTGCCGGGGGTGCATGAGTACGACGTCGATGCGCCGATCCGCGTGTATATCCCCACCCATAAACTGTTTGTGTTCGATGGTCAGGGCCGCTTGGTCCAGGCCCCCGGGCGCCGTGTCGCGAGGGTTGCCTGATGGCCGAGATCCATTTGCAGAACCTGGCGCACAGCTACAGTCCTACGCCGAACGGGCCTGAAGACTACGCGATCCGGGCAATGAACCATGTGTGGGAGCAGGGCGGTGCCTACGCCTTGCTCGGCCCGTCGGGCTGCGGCAAGTCGACCTTGCTTAATATCATCTCCGGGTTGCTCAGTCCGTCCGAAGGCCAGGTGCTGTTCGATACCCAAGTGGTCAACGACCTTACGCCGGAAAAACGCAACATCGCCCAGGTGTTCCAGTTCCCGGTGGTCTACGACACCATGACGGTGTTCGACAACCTGGCCTTTCCATTGCGCAACCAGGGCATGGCCGAGGCGAAAATTCACAGCAAAGTGCAGGAAATCGCTGAAGTCCTCGACCTGCAAAACCTGCTGAACAAAAAAGCCCGCAACCTCACCGCCGACGAAAAGCAAAAAGTCTCCATGGGCCGCGGCCTGGTGCGTGACGACGTGTCGGCGATCCTGTTCGACGAGCCGTTGACGGTGATCGATCCGCACCTGAAGTGGAAGCTGCGGCGCAAGCTCAAGCAGATCCATGAGCAGTTCAATATCACCATGGTCTACGTCACCCACGACCAGTTGGAAGCCTCGACCTTCGCCGACAAAATCGCGGTGATGTACGGCGGGCAGATTGTGCAATTCGGCACGCCGCGAGAACTGTTCGAACGGCCCAGCCATACCTTTGTCGGCTATTTCATCGGCAGCCCTGGGATGAATCTGATCGAGGTGCAGGCCGAGCCGGGTGGGGTGCGCTTTGCCGGCACCCATCTGCCGCTATCCACTGCAATGCAACAGCGCCTTGCCGAGACAAGCTACCAGAGGTTACAGGTCGGCATCCGCCCGGAATTTATCCACGTATGGGACGAGCACAACGCTGACGCCCTGCAAGCCGATGTCACGCATCTGGAAGACCTCGGCACCTACAAGATCATGACCCTCGACCTCGACGGTGCGACGCTCAAAGTGCGCCTGGCCGAAGACAAACCGGTGCCCGAACTCAAGGCTTCCATCAGTTTCCCCGCGCAATGGCTGATGCTCTACGCCGACGACTACCTGCTGGAGGTGTTGCCATGAACAAGGTGCAGAACAACAAAGCCTGGTGGCTGGTACTGCCGGTGTTCCTGCTGGTGGCGTTCAGCGCGGTGATCCCGATGATGACCGTGGTCAACTACTCGGTGCAGGACATTTTCGACCAGTCCAGCCGCTACTTTGTCGGGGCAGACTGGTACAAGCAGGTGCTGCTCGACCCGCGCCTGCACGACTCGTTGCTGCGCCAGTTCATCTATTCGGCCTGCGTGCTGTTGATCGAAATCCCGCTGGGTATCGCCATTGCCCTGACCATGCCGACCAAAGGTCGCTGGTCGTCGCTGGTGCTGATCATCCTGGCGATCCCGCTACTGATTCCGTGGAACGTGGTGGGCACCATCTGGCAGATCTTCGGCCGCGCCGATATCGGCCTACTGGGCTCGACCCTCAACGCCCTGGGGATCAACTACAACTACGCGGCCAACACCATGGACGCCTGGGTCACGGTGCTGGTGATGGACGTATGGCACTGGACCTCACTGGTGGCCCTGCTGTGTTATTCCGGCCTGCGGGCGATTCCGGACGTGTACTACCAGGCTGCGCGTATTGATCGCGCGTCGGCCTGGGCAGTTTTCCGACATATCCAGTTGCCCAAAATGAAGAGCGTGCTGTTGATCGCGGTGATGCTGCGCTTTATGGACAGCTTCATGATTTACACCGAACCCTTCGTCCTGACCGGCGGCGGACCGGGTAACGCCACCACGTTCCTGAGTCAGACATTGACCCAGATGGCCGTAGGTCAATTCGACCTGGGCCCGGCGGCGGCGTTTTCCCTGGTGTATTTCCTGATCATCCTGTTGGTGTCCTGGCTGTTCTACACCGCCATGACCCACTCCGACGCCAACCGCTGAGGCCGCCAACATGAGCAAACGCAAGCTGATTCCATTGTTGCTGTACATCCTGTTCCTGCTGGTGCCGATCTACTGGCTGCTGAACATGTCCTTCAAGAGCAACACCGAGATCCTCGGCGGCCTGACGTTGTTTCCGCAGGATTTCACCCTGGCCAACTACAAGGTGATCTTCACCGATCCGAGCTGGTACACCGGCTACCTCAATTCGTTGTACTACGTGAGCCTGAACACGGTGATCTCCCTGAGCGTGGCGCTGCCGGCGGCCTATGCGTTTTCGCGCTACCGCTTTCTGGGGGACAAGCACCTGTTCTTCTGGCTGCTGACCAACCGCATGGCGCCGCCGGCGGTGTTTTTGCTGCCGTTTTTCCAGCTCTACTCTTCCATCGGCCTGTTCGACACCCACATCGCTGTGGCGCTGGCCCATTGCCTGTTCAACGTGCCGTTGGCGGTGTGGATTCTGGAAGGTTTTATGTCCGGCGTGCCCAAGGAAATCGACGAAACCGCCTACATTGACGGTTACTCGTTTCCTAAGTTCTTCGTGAAGATTTTTGTGCCGTTGATCGGCTCCGGCATCGGGGTGACGGCATTTTTCTGCTTTATGTTTTCCTGGGTCGAGCTGCTGCTGGCGCGCACGCTCACGTCGGTCAACGCCAAGCCCATCGCGGCGGTGATGACCCGCACGGTGTCGGCCTCCGGTATCGACTGGGGCGTGCTGGCCGCGGCGGGGGTGTTGACCATCCTGCCGGGCATGCTGGTGATCTGGTTTGTTCGTAACCACGTGGCCAAGGGCTTTGCCCTGGGCCGGGTCTAGAGGATTCGATGATGGAATGGATGGCCTGGACCACCCCCACCGCACTGTTCTTTGGCGGCATCGCCCTGATTCTGGCGGGCATGACTACCTGGGAGCTGCGTTCGCCGAGCATCCCGCGGCGCGGGTTTCTGCCGATCAGCACCACCCGTGGCGATCGTTTGTTTATCGGTCTTCTCGGCAGCGCCTACCTGCATTTGCTGGTAATCGGCGTTACCGACTGGAGCATCTGGGTAGCGTCCGCGCTGTCCCTGGTATGGCTGTTGAGTGTGATGCGTTGGGGCTGATGCCCTTATGAAATAAACAACCAGGAGGTCTCTATGTTGAATAAGAACAATAAGCTGCGACATAGCATTTCATTGGCCGCCGTACTGGCCCTGAGCGGTTTGAGCGCTTCGGCCTGGGCCGATGCCTACGAAGACGCCGCGAAAAAATGGATCGGCAGCGAGTTCAAACCGTCCACCCTCACCGAAGCCCAGCAGCTCGAAGAGTTGAAGTGGTTTATCAAAGCTGCGGAGCCGTTCCGTGGGATGAAGATCAACGTGGTGTCGGAAACCCTCACCACCCACGAGTACGAATCCAAGGTGCTGGCCAAGGCCTTTAGCGAGATCACCGGGATCAAGCTGACCCACGACCTGCTGCAGGAAGGCGACGTGGTGGAGAAACTGCAAACCCAGATGCAGTCCGATAAAAACATCTATGACGGCTGGGTTAACGATTCCGACTTGATCGGTACCCACGTTCGCTATGGCAAGACCGAATCGATCACCGACCTGATGGCCAACGAAGGCAAGGGCTTCACCTCGCCGACCCTGGACCTCAAGGACTTTATCGGCCTGTCCTTCACCACCGGTCCGGACGGCAAGCTCTACCAACTGCCTGACCAACAGTTCGCCAACCTCTACTGGTTCCGCGCCGACTGGTTCGAACGCCCGGAGCTGAAAGCCAAGTTCAAGGAAAAGTACGGCTATGAACTCGGTGTGCCGGTGAACTGGTCTGCCTACGAGGACATCGCCAAATTCTTCAGCGAAGACGTCAAGGAAATCGACGGCAAACGCATCTATGGGCACATGGACTACGGCAAGAAAGACCCGTCCCTGGGCTGGCGTTTCACCGATGCCTGGTTCTCCATGGCCGGCGGCGGCGACAAAGGCCTGCCCAACGGTTTGCCGGTGGACGAGTGGGGCATTCGCGTGGAGGACTGCCACCCGGTGGGTTCCAGTGTCACCCGTGGCGGCGACACCAATGGCCCGGCGGCGGTGTTCGCCACCCAGAAATACGTGGACTGGATGAAAGCCTACGCGCCACCGGAAGCAGCGGGCATGACCTTCTCCGAATCCGGCCCGGTGCCGTCCCAGGGCAATATCGCCCAGCAGATTTTCTGGTACACCGCGTTTACCGCCGACATGACCAAACCGGGCCTGCCGGTGGTGAATGCCGACGGCACACCGAAATGGCGCATGGCGCCGTCGCCGGTAGGGCCTTACTGGGAAAAGGGCATGAAAAAGGGCTATCAGGACGTAGGTTCCTGGACGTTCCTCAAGTCCACCCCCGAGAAGCAGAAACTGGCGGCCTGGCTCTACGCGCAGTTCGTGACCTCGAAAACCGTGTCGCTGAAGAAAACCATCGTCGGTCTGACGCCGATTCGTGAGTCCGACATCAACTCCCAGGCCATGACCGACATGGCGCCGAAACTCGGCGGGCTGGTGGAGTTCTACCGCAGCCCGGCCCGCGTGGAGTGGACGCCTACCGGCACCAACGTGCCGGACTACCCGCGCCTGGCGCAACTGTGGTGGAGCAATATCGCCGCCGCCGCCAGCGGCGAGAAAACCCCGCAACAGGCGTTGGACAACCTGGCCAAGGAGCAGGACGCGATCATGACGCGCCTGGAACGCTCCAAGGTGCAGCCGGTGTGCGGCCCGAAAATGAACCCCGAGCGTGACGCGCAATACTGGTTCGACCAACCGGGCGCACCCAAGCCGAAACTGGCCAACGAGAAGCCCAAAGGCGAGACTGTCGGCTACAACGACCTGCTTAAACAATGGGAGGCGGCGCGCAAGTAAGCGCCTATTTGTAGTGAGCGGGCTTGTCGAATCGTCGCACCGCCCGGGCTGGGCTGCGTAGCAGCCCCTTTTTAAGGTGCCTCGGTGTGTCAGATGGGACACATCGCCTGAGATAGGGGCTGCTTCGCAGCCCGGCGCGGGGCAAGCCCGCTCACCACAGCAAGCCCCCTCCCACAGTTAAACTCCTCTGGGCCACCACCCGGCAACTCGGTGCATCTGGCCCAATAGCCATAGATCTCTACACAAGTTTTAAGGCTGAAATAGCTCTGTGGTGAGCCCCTCCCACAGTTAAGTTCCTCTGGGCCACCACCCGGCAACTCGGTGCATCTGGCCCCAATAGCCATAGATCTCTACACACGTTTCAAAGGCTGAAATAACTCTGTGGTGAGCGGGCTTGCCCCGCGCTGGGCTGCGAAGCGGCCCCATTCCAGGCGATGTGGTTTAGCTGACACACCGAGGTGCCTGGGTTTGGGGCTGCTTCGCAACCCAGCGCGGGGCAAGCCCGCTCACCACACAAACGTGCCCGTTCACTACACAAGTCTCTCCACCCCATAACCTCTGCCAGGCCTTGCCCTGCCAAGGCTTTCAGGCCGATTCTGCGCTACAGCAATCGACCGCTGGTCCACCCCGTCTTAATCGGATTTGAATTTTCCGCACCTCCCGAGGCTCTGCATTCTAGACACGCGCCGTTCAGCGTGCTTATGGGGCCGCCTTGTCGGGAGGCCTGGTTGTTTAGGACTTTGCGGACACTGCCATCATGACGTTCCTCACAGCGCTCTCAGGCCAGCCGGCCTCGATGCATCATTCGGCTCACGGTCGTTATCACTCCCTGTACCAACAGCTGTACAGCGAAGCCGAGGGCGCAGGAGAAGCCGCACGGGATTTTGTGCAAGCGCAATTGGCCCAGGCGCGCAAGTTGCCCGGCGACCTGCCCGAGGTGCCTGAACATCTGACCGCTTGGGTTGAGCAGCGCTGCGCCGAAGTGGCCCAGACCTACGCCGACTACCTGGAGCAACGCCAGCAAGGCCGGCCCCGTCGATTTTTTCACAACAAGGCCCATGCCTTGTATTGCCTGCAGCGCGTGGCGCCGACCAAACAGGTCGACGGCGCCTGGCTGTATGGCCTGCTGCCCCATTGGCACGACCCGCGCTTTGACGGCCTGCTCACCACCTACCTGGAAGAGTTGGGCGACGGCCACGCCGCGCAGAATCATGTGGTGATTTACCGCAAGCTGCTCAGCGACCACGATGCCACCAGCGAAGCCGGCCTGGACGACGATCACTACCTGCAAGGCGCTCTGCAACTGGCGCTGGGTCTGTGCGGTGAGGACTTCTTGCCGGAAATCATCGGCTACAACCTGGGCTATGAGCAGTTGCCCCTGCACCTGTTGATCACCTCGTACGAACTGAGCGAACTGGGCATCGACCCCTATTACTTCACGCTCCATGTAACCATCGACAACCCCAGCACCGGACACGCCTGCAAAGCGGCGCAAGCGGTCATCGACCTGCTGCCGTTGGGCGAGGGCAGGGCGGACTTCTATCGACGTGTGGCCGAGGGCTATCGCCTCAATGACTTGGGCCCGGGCACCACAGCCGTGATCAATAGTTTCAACCTGCACGACGAACTGGTGGCCATGCTCGAGCGCAAGCGCACCTTCGGTCAGCACATGCATTCGGACTATTGCCGCTTCGAAGGCAAGACCGTCAACCAATGGCTCGCCAAGCCCGGGCAGATCGGCGCGTTTCTCCAGGCACTGGAAGACAAGGGCTGGATCAAACGCAACAAGAACCCGGCCGAAAGCCGCTTCTGGCAACTGATCGAAGGCGCCGGTGCGGCGATGTTCGGGGTGTTCAGCGGCTATGAAAAACAGGTGCTGCATGACTGGATCGCCGGTGATTGGATCAGCGCCGAACGCGTGCCTGCGGTGCGCCCCGGTCGTGGCAAACCGCTGCCCCGCGACACGCATCGGCCGACGGACCCGGACACCCAGGCGCTGGTCGAATCGCTGTGCAACCTCACCGATCAACAGCAACTCATTGCGCTGCTGCCGTGGTTATCGGCCCGTCGCCACTGCACCCCCGCGGGGCTGTACGCCACGCGCCGCTTTATCCAACTGCGCGCGCGCCTGCGCTAAGGAACCTGTTTTATGTCCGCACAACAACTGGCCGACCGTGCGCTGCTGAACCTGGGACGCGGTTTGCAACAGAGCGGCTACCGCTTTATCACGCCCACGCCGTTGACCCATGACCGCGTCTACGCACGCCTGGCGACGCCGCTGGCCATGAACCTGCGCGATGTCTTCGGCTGGTCGATGCCGTTCGACCGCGACCTGTTGCCCGACGCCTTGCGCGAAGAGTTGCAACACGCCGATGTCGTTGAAGAGCACGATTCGCTTTGGCGCAGCGCCGTGCGCTGGTCGAGCCTGGATGACCTGTTGATCGCCCACTCGGCGTATCCCACCACCCAAGCGGATGCGGTGTTTTTCGGGCCTGACAGCTACCGCTTCGCGCAACTGATCGATGCCCACTTGCAACAGCGCTTTGAGCCGATCAAGCGTGCCGTGGACATCGGCTGCGGCGCCGGCGTCGGTGCGCTGGTAATCGCCCGTTCGCGGCATGACGCCCAGGTGCTTGCGGTGGACATCAACCCGCGCGCCTTGCGTCTCACCGCAGTGAACGCTGAGTTGGCCGGCCTGAGCAATATCAGCGCGTATCACAGCAACGTGTTGGACAGCGTGGAAGGCGAGTTCGACTTGATCGTCGCCAACCCGCCTTATATGAACGATGACCGCCAGCGGGCCTACCGGCATGGCGGCGGCGCCTTGGGCGAGCAGCTGTCGGTGCGGATTGTCAGCGAGTCCCTCGGGCGCCTGGCGGTGGGCGGCACATTGGTGCTGTATACCGGTGCGGCGATTGTCGCCGGGGAGGATCCGTTCCTCGCGGCGGTCAAACCGTTGCTCGGCGGCGATGCCTACGGCTGGACCTACCGCGAACTAGACCCGGATGTATTCGGCGAAGAGTTGGAAAAACCCGGTTATGAGCGCGTAGAGCGGATCGCCGTGGTCGCATTGGCAGTGACCCGTTTGCGCTGAGGGCCGGTTTAGCAACTCTCGGCCCGCCCATCATCGACGAAGCGTTTAGCCAGAAAACCGTACAGCACATAACCGAACGCCAGCACCAGCATCGCGCCGAACACCGCTTCTTCGCCGCAGGCGTAGATCGCATACAGTGAATACGCCGCAGCCACCAGCACCACCAGCGTATTGCGTACTTGCAGCGCTTGAGGGGCGCGGGCCTTGTGCATCATTACCATTAGCCCGGTGAGGGCGGTGACGTAGGGCACCAGGTTGGTCACCACCGCCAGGCTGACCAATTTGCTGAACTGCGCTGAGGCGGTGGGCGAGATGGTCGACAAGGCGATCAGGCTTTGCAGAGCGGCGCAGGCCAACAGGCCCAGGAGTGGCGCGTTGGCTTGGGTGATCCGACTGAAGAAACGCGGAAACATGCGCTGGTCCGCCGACATTTTGGCCGTCTGGGCCAGGGTGAACTGCCAGCCCAGCAATGAGCCGATACAGGCCACCACCGCCAGCGCCATGATCACCTCGCCGACCCACGGCGCGAACATCTGCGCATACACCACCGCGAAGGGCGCGGACGCGCTCGCCAGTTCGGCGTTCGGCACGATGCCCTGGATCACAGTGGTGGACAGCACGTACACCAGCGCCGCGCCGAGGGTACCGAGCAGGCAGGCCAGAGGCACGGTGCGCTGCGGGTCTTCCACGGCGTCATGCCCCTGGGCCGCCGACTCCATGCCAAGGAATGCCCACAGTGTCAGCGGAATGCTCGCGCTGATCGCGTCCCATCCTTGAAGCTGGTGCGGGTTCCAGGCCGCCACGAACACCTCGACCTTGAAATAAAACCAGCCGATCACACTCAGCCCCACCACCGGGATAATCACGCCCCACACCGTCACCACGCCTATGCGCCCGGTCAGGCGTGGGCCGCCGAAATTGGCGGCGGTGGTCAACCAGATCAGCGCCAGGCTGCCGATAAACAGCGGCACCGGGCCACTGGCCAGCCATGGAATAAACGCCGAGAGATAGCCCACCGCCGAAATCGCAATCGCCACATTGGCGATGATCAGCGACAGAAAATACAGAAACGAACACAGGAAGAACCCCGACTTGCCGTGGGCTTCTTCGCTATACGCCGACATCCCCCCGGCGCGTCTGCAGAACACGCCGCATTGGGCAAAGCCATATGCGATCGCCATCGAGCCCACCGCCGTGATCAGCCACGACAGCAATGAAATCGCGCCCAACTGCGCCATGCTCGCCGGCAACATGATGATGCCCGAGCCCATCATATTGATCGTCACCAACGTGGTGAGGCCCAGCAGGCTCATCTTTTTGCTTGGCGTGGTCATCGAGTACTCCGTTGAGCCTGTGGGCCGGTATGACCGTCAGCAATAGCGCGGATTCAGGCGTTTGTCTCGCTCGGGCAACCAGGGGCCAGCGCCTGGCGCGGCAGCAACGTCATCACATCGCAGAACAATGCGCGCTTTTGCCAGTCGTTGCGGTCGCCGATCACGTACAAGCGGCGCTTGGCCCGGGTGGCGGCCACGTTCAGCAGGTTCGGCTCGCTGACCACCCAGTCCCGCGCACCGGCGTTTTCGCTGCTGCCGCCCAGCACCATGATCACCACGGGCGCCTCCTTGCCCTGCATGGTGTGAATGGTGCCGTAGAGCATTTTGCGCGGCAGCAGCTCTTTAAGGCGATCGCGCACCGCCTGGAAGGGTGTGACCACGGCAATATCGGCGATTTTCACACCGTCCTGGCGCAGCATCGCCAGCAGGCGCATCAGGGCATCGCCTTCGGCCGCGACCCAGTTGCCGGACGAAGGGCCATGGGCTTGGACCCAGCCGGTGGCCAGGCTGGCCGGTGTTTCTTTGGCCGGGGAGGGCGGCACAGTGCCGAAGACCATGGCGCCGTCGTAGGCGATGCGGTTCGCCAGCGCATACATCGGACGGTCGCAGCGACGATGCACCACCAGCGGCAAGCCGACCCAGCGCTTGGCCTGCGGCGGGCCCATCATTCGGCCCCAGCGGGTGGCTTCGTCGGCCAGGGTTTGCGCGGACTGGCGCGTCGGCATCCAGTATTCGTCGACGCCGTAGCGGGTGCGCATATGTTCCAGCACCGCTTCCGACACGGTGACGATGGGCTTGAGTTGCAGCGGATCGCCTACCAGCACGGCACGGCGCGCGCGCCATAGGGCACCGACCGCCCCTTGCGGAGTGGCCTGGCCGGCTTCGTCCACCAGCAGCCAGCCGATTTCACCAACCCCCAGGGAGCCGAACGAGCGCGCGAACGAGGCAAAGGTGCTGCTCAACACCGGCACGAGCATAAATAACGACGCCCAGCTCGAACGGATCGCCGCGCGCGAGACGCCCTGGAAGCGCCCGCCCTGTAACACACGGTTGATGAAATACAGATTGGCGCGAACGCGCTTGGCTTCCAGCTCGAAGAAGCATTGGTGCAACTTCAGAGCCTGGATAAACACTCGGGCGCGGGCCTGGCGCCAGCCTTTGATCGACCACGGTTCAATCAGCTCAATGGCCTCGCCGCGTCCGATAATGCCGTGGCGCAGCCAGGCCAGCAGGTGCTCTGCCTTGCACGCCTTGGCCAGTGCGGTGATTTGCTCGATCTGCTGGCGCTGACGCTCGCGCAAACCACTCAGGGCTTGCTGGTGTTCCGTGCTCAGGTGATTGAGCGCCTTGCTTTCGCCGGTCAGACGCGCGGCGCTGCGTTTGACTTGTTCGAAGCTTTCCTCGGCCAGGGTATGCCGGCTGCGGATAACACCTTGTACTGCATTCCAACGCCGCTGCTCGCCCCACAGGCTCAGGAGGTTGGCAAAGAACCCGGGCTTGGCCGCCAGGTGCTGCTGCACCTCGTTCAGGCTGTGTTGCAGAGCGTCGTGGGCGGGCTTGAACTCGCGCTCGTCGAGTTGTGCGATACGCGCATCGGTCTCTTTGATCGTGTGGGTCAAGCGCTTGAGTGCGTCCTCTTGCTCAGCGATTTGCGCGCGCAACGCGCTGACAGCCTGCAAATGGTCGTTGATGCGCTGGGCGTCGGCGCTCAAGCGTTCGGCGTGAGCCTTGGCCGCCTGATAATCCGCCACTGCCTGCTGCCAGGTGCTCAGGCGTTGCGCGGAGGTGCGGCTGATATCGGCCTGGGTTCCGAGCCAGCCGAGGAAGCCACGGCGCGCCTGTTCTGGGCTGTCTTCGCCGGGCTCGTCTTCTTCTTCCTGGTCATCGTCCAGCTCCTCGGCCTCCAAGGCCGACAGCCAGTCGTGCGCCTGTTCTTCGAGGTCGCTGGCCTTGGGTTTGCGGGGTGGCTGGCCGTAGAAGTAGCGGCATAAAGGTGCGGCGCCGCGCTTTGCTGCCCAGCGCGGCGGAGATCAGGCCCCAGGCGGGTTTACCGCTGACCAGTTCACCCAGTTCGCCGAAATAGTCAGCGTCCGGCAGCCAACTGGGGTCGATTTTGTCGCGCTGCGGCAACTCCAAGGTGACGTTTTCGACGGCGCCGTTATTGGACGACGCGATCACCATCTCAAAGCCGAACAATACCGGGTTGAGCGCATGCACCGTTTGGAAGTCGGTGCCGTCGCTCACCCGTTCGGGCGTGCCGTCGACAAAAGCGGCAGACGCGCGGGGCAGGGCGGCCAGGGCATCGGCGCGCTGGGTGACCACGGCGGCCAGCAGATCACGCAACAGGGTGGTTTTGCCGGTGCCGGGCGGGCCGTTGATGCCCAGCACACCTTCGCCATCGCTCAACGTATGCAGCAGGGTATTCACCGCCAATTGCTGGGAATGCACCAGCCCCAGGTGATGCTCGGCCGGCCAGCAGCCCAACGGGTAGTGTTTGGGCGCCAGACGCTCGATTAACGCCAGGGAGGCATCGTCATCGTCGATGTGCAAGCGCTGTTGCGGGGCATGTCGCGCCAGGTACTGCGCCAGCGGTGCGCTGGTGATGCCATTGCGCAGGCTGTCCGCCACGTCGGCCAGGTCCGCGAGCAGAAAGCTGTTGAGCGGGTCGTCTTCCTGGGCGGGGTTCTTGACCTTGATGGGCGTGGAGCGCCAGCGGTGGGTGTAGCGCTCGGTGGCGCTGAAGAAGTCGTCCAGGCCGAGGAAGTTTCGAATCTTCTCCGTCAGCTCGACCAACATCGCTGCATCGACTGGGCCGCCCATCAGCGGCTTGATGTCCTCGCGCAGATAGTTTTGTTCCTCGTCGAAGCCGCGGGTCCAATCCCTGTTTGCCAGGGCGCGGCCGAGGAACCAGGCTTCGCTGGAGAGCACCAGGCTGTCTTGCACCATCAGCCCCTGCTCGGTGAACTTCAGCGCGAAAAGCGCGGATTCGCGGGTTTTCGGCGGCTCTTTATAGCCTTGGTCGGCACCGTAGAGTTGCTTAAGGCTTTCGGCCACGCGACGGCTGTCGTACAGGTGGGCGAAGAGGGTGTGGCTCCAGACCCGGTCTTTAGGTTTTTGCTGGCCGTGCGCCGGGCTGCCGGCAGCCCATGGCATCACCGGCCGCGCCGCATTGCAGTCATGCAGGAACGACGCAAACAGACTGTCGCGCTTTTCGATTTTGGGGGCCGATTGCGGTTGCAGCAGCTCCACGGCGTGCCAGTAGCGGGTGATGCTTTCTCGGGTCATCAATCTCAATCCTTTGCGTAAAACGCCGGTTCATCCCGGTTCGGCGCGCATTGCGGGGGGCTTTAAGCCAGTTGGGGCAACAGGTTCAAGTGACCGTCGACCTCGTTGACCAGGCCGCTGGCCAAAAACAGTGGCACCAGGCGTTTGTGCAGTTGCGGCTCGACAAATTCCTTTACGGTATCCAGGGCCAGCACACCGGTAGTCGGCAGCTCTGCCTTGGTATAAGACAACCAGGCCTTTTTCAACGCCTGCAACACATCGCTGCCTGCCGTGGATGCAAAGCGGCGATGGGTGGGTTTGCCGTCGAAGCTGAAGGTGTGCTGGAAGGCGTAACCGCTTTCGTCGCCGCCGCTGGCGGTGCAGCGGATGCAGGTGCAAGGGCCGTCGCCGAACGCGCTGCGCAGGTAAGTGTTGAAGTCCACCACCGGTTTGAGTGACAGGCGCTTATCGACCTCGAACAGGTCCCCGGTCATTTTTTCGTCAGTGTTCAACGTCCGTTTCCTCGCAGTGGCATGGCAGCTTTTCAAAGCGCCGCACAATAACAGTCGAGGGCGGGTTTGGGCACTACTTGCGCTCGCGGGTGGATGAGTTGCGATGGAACGACAGGATTGCCAGCAACTGAACGACCACTGTCGCGGCCACCATCGCCCGGCCAGCGTTGCTCGCACCTGGGCCGTGCGTTGGGCGCAGTTGCTGACGCATATGCTGCATGAGCGCTGGCTGATGCGCACGCTCGATACCCGCGCGTTAACGGTCACCCCGAAAGGCCGCAACCGCCTGGCTGCTGTATTTGATATTTCATCCTGACGCGGGGCTCAGCGGAAAAACTCCCCCGGCGTGGCATCGAACTGCTGGCGAAACGCATTGATGAACGCCGACGTCGACTCATACCCGCTGGCCAGCGCCACGTCCGTGACCCGTTCGCCATGTTCCAGGGCGGGCAGGGCGCTGAGTAGGCGCAGGCGTTGGCGCCAGGCGCGGAAGGTCAGGCCGGTGTCGTGCAGGAACAGGCGGCTGAGGGTTTTTTCGCTGACCCCCAGTTTGTCGCTCCATTGCCCCAAGGTGGTTTGCTGCTCCGGGTGGAGGTTGAGGCTGCGGTAGATTTGGCGCAGGCGCGGGTCCACCGGTAGCGGCAGCATCAGGTCGACCTGCGGCGCGGCGGCGAGTTGGTCGAGGATCACCTGGGCCAGCCGCCCGTCGGGGCCGTCCTCGGCGTATTCCACCGGCAGTTCGCTGAAGCTGCGGATCAGCTCGCGCAGCAGGTTGCTCACCTCCAGTACGTGGCAGTGCGCGGCCGCCCATTGGGTGACGCTGCAATCGAGGTACAGGCTGCGCATCTCGGTGTGGGGCGTGCTGTACACCCGGTGCGGCATGCCCGCCGGAATCCACACGGCTCGTTGCGGCGGAGCGACAAAGCGGCCGGCGCTGGTCTGGATCTCCAACACCCCGGAAATTGCGTAGGACAATTGCACCCACGGGTGACTGTGGCGGCGGGTCAGTGCGCGATTGGGCAGCGATTCAGTGCGCCCATATACCGGCCGTGGCAGGCTGGACAGCCCGGGAATGCTGCGGCGCACGGTGTTGGCATGTCCTTTAAGCGGCATTTACTGGCTCGTTGGCGTTAGTCGGTAACAGAGCGTTACGTTAGAGTCGCCACGACGCTCTTGGCAACCCCTGGATGACCTCACTATGACTCGGCCCCGCTTTCTGCCCGACAACTTCACCCTCACGTTGATCGCGACGGTGATTCTCGCTTCCTTGCTGCCCGCCAGCGGCCAGACCGCCGTGGCATTCGGTTGGGTCACCAACCTGGCCATCGCGCTGCTGTTTTTCCTGCACGGCGCCAAACTGTCGCGCCAGGCCATCGTGGCCGGTGCCGGCCATTGGCGTCTGCATCTGCTGGTGTTCAGTCTGACCTTTGTGCTGTTCCCATTGCTGGGCCTGGCACTTAAACCGCTGCTGTCGCCGTTGATCGGCAAAGACCTGTACATGGGCATGCTCTACCTCTGCGCGTTGCCGGCCACGGTGCAGTCGGCGATTGCCTTCACCTCCCTGGCGCGCGGCAATATCCCGGCGGCGATCTGCAGCGCGGCGGCGTCGAGCCTGTTTGGGATCTTCCTCACACCGTTACTGGTGACCCTGTTACTTAATGTCCATGGCGACGGCGGCTCCACCGTCGACGCCATCGTGAAAATCAGCGTGCAGTTGCTGCTGCCGTTTATCGCCGGGCAGATCGCGCGGCGCTGGATCGGCGAGTGGGTAGGGCGCAACAAGGCGTGGCTGAAATTCGTCGACCAGGGCTCGATCCTGCTGGTGGTGTACGGCGCGTTCAGCGAGGCGGTCAACGAAGGCATTTGGCACCAGATCCCATTGTGGGAGCTGGGCGGGCTGGTGGTGGCCTGCTGCGTGCTGCTGGCGCTGGTGTTGGTGGCCTCAACCGTGCTGGGCAAGGCGTTTGGGTTCAATCAGGAGGACCGCATCACCATCCTGTTCTGCGGCTCGAAGAAAAGCCTGGCGACCGGCGTGCCGATGGCCCAGGTGCTGTTTGCCGGGGCGAGTATGGGCGTATTGATTCTACCGTTGATGCTGTTTCACCAGATCCAACTGATGGTGTGTGCGGCGCTGGCACAGCGTTATGCCAAGCGTGCGGAGAGTGTTGCGGAGTTGATGGCGCAGGTGGATCCATAACATTTTGTTGCTCTGCGACGATTAACCTCAAGTTAGTACCTGTGCTGACGACTTACTTCTTAATCACCAGGAAGGAGTATCAGCATGCGTATCAACGGTTTTTCGGCAGCGACAGCTCTCCTTTGCCTCTGGGCAAGCGCATGCGGCGCGGCGCAGCCGGCAAGTCAGGGCACCATCGGGTTTACCGGCAGTATCGTCGAGCCGATGTGTGCGACAAATGCGCACAGTGACGCGCAGTTTGACGTCACGGGGTGCCCCAGCGCCAGCCGAGGTAACCAGTTCACGGTCCGCAGCGTGGCACCCGTGGTCAGCGTCAACGGGGCCAGTCTGCGGCTGGTGGCGGACAGCGGCAGCGGGCGTTATTACGATCAGCGCTACCTGTTGGTGGACGGACGCGGTCAGCCGGTCAAATCGGGTGGGTATGTGGTGACGCTGACCGCGCCCTGATTCTGCGCTGCGGATGAGCGCCAACAGTCGGCCCAGAAACCTATAGAATGCTCGGCGGCGGCGCTTGTCCTGGGTGGCCGCTCGATCACCGTCAGAGTACCGCGCCCGTCAATGAGCCTTTCAACCGCAACTCCCCAGCCCAACTGGCAACCGGTCATCGCCCTGGCGTTGGCCGCTTTTGTGTTCAACACCACCGAATTCGTCCCCGTCGGGCTGCTCAGTGCGATTGGCGCCAGCTTCGACATGCCCATCGCCAACGTTGGTCTGATGCTCACGATTTATGCGTGGATCGTCTCGCTGACCTCGCTGCCGGTGATGCTGCTGACCCGCAACATTGAGCGGCGCAAGTTGCTGATCGTGCTGTTCGGGTTGTTTATCGCCAGCCATATCCTGTCCAGTGTCGCCACCAGCTTCGGCCTATTGATGGTCAGTCGTATCGGCATCGCCTTGTCCCATGCGCTGTTCTGGTCGATCACCGCCTCCCTGGCCGTGCGCCTGGCGCCGCAGGGCAAGCAAGTGCAAGCCCTGGGCCTGTTGGCCACCGGCACATCCCTGGCGATGGTGCTGGGCATTCCCCTGGGGCGTCTGCTCGGCGAAGCCATGGGCTGGCGCACCACGTTCCTGGTGATCGCTGCCTTTGCGGCGGGCCTGGTGTTCTGGCTGGCGCGTACTTTGCCGCTGTTGCCGAGCCAGAACTCCGGCTCCCTGCGCAGCCTGCCACTGCTGTTCAAGCGCCCGGCGCTGGTGGCGTTGTACGTGCTTACGGCAATGACCGTGACCGCGCAATTCACCGCCTACAGCTACATCGAACCGTTCGTCGAAGGCGTGGCAGGCCTGGGCGGCGGCGCCGTGACCCTGATCCTGCTGGTGTTCGGCGGCGCCGGCATCATTGGCTCGCTGCTGTTCAGCCTGGTACATCGCTTCAACCCGCACCTGTTCGTGGTCGGGACGGTGTTCCTGCTGGCGGGCTGCCTGGCGCTGTTGCTGCCATTGAGTGGCGCCGAATCCTACCTGGTGGGCTTGAGCGTGTTCTGGGGCATGGCGATCATGGGCTTCGGCCTGGCCATGCAGTCCAAGGTGCTGGTGCTGGCACCCGACGCCACGGATGTGGCCATGGCGATGTTTTCCGGTATCTACAACATCGGCATCGGCGGCGGCGCCCTGATGGGCAGTTGGGTCGGCAGCCATTTCGGCTTTGCCTGGATCGGCGCGGCGGGCGGGTTGCTGGCGGCGCTGGCGTTGGTGGGGTATTGCCTGGCGATTCGGCGGTTTGGGACGGGGGTGGTGCCGCGGGAGTAGCCAACCAATTGGCTACTCCGGGTTTTGTCAGCGAGGGACGTGGTTGCGTCCATACATCATCAGGAATCGGTCCAGTTCAGAAAAGCTGCGCTGAGGCATGGCTACCAGGACCTGCGACATAAAGTCTTTGAGCACTTGAATGTCATTCCAACTGGATGGCCGTTTCTTGCGTTTCTGGGACGGGCGCACTGTCTCGAACAGGGCGTTCATCGCGCGAAAGTTGTGCTGGTCGATAATGGGCAGGGGCGCGCTGTGATGTACAAGGTGCGTAATGTAGGCCGACGTGATGTAGGTCGTTTGTCGTTTGAACTGCGCCTGCCACCACTGGAAGGTTTGGTCTGGCGCTTGAGCGCAACCGGAACCGATGAACCGTGGCCAGAGCGCCTCTACCTCTGCAATCAGATTGCGATGGCGTTGTGGGTAGTTCGGTTTACCCCAATGGCCCCACTTCCACAGCAGCGAATCTGCAATCTGTGGGTTCTGGGCCGTTCGCGCTGAGTAAGAGGTCTTGAATGCTTGGTAATGGGCTGCCGGATACTTGAGGAAGTCGTACTCGTTCAGCACTGCGTCAAACACGGGAGCAATCCGAGCAGCGATCAGTGTGGCTTCTGAAGGTGTGGTTTTCGAAAACAATGGAGTCATGTCTTAAGTGCTTGCCTGGTCAATGATGTGTGCGGAATGTGCAATCAGCTGTGATTGCACGCCGGGTACCTTCCCCATGTGCATACATATTCCCAGAGCAGCTTGCGCTCCAAATGCTTGATGTAGGCGGTGGTGTAAGGCATGCCCATGCTCACCGGGCAAGTAGACGCCCAGATATGTTCGGCGGGCGTTGTTTCAAGCAGCGTCAGCCTGAAGGTGTTCCCTCCCGAGTGTCCGGCCCGTTCGCTGAAAGCCGATACATTGAATTGACGCAGCCGATCAGCCAGGCTCTGACCGGTGGTCTCACCGATATAGATAGTCGCATCGCAATTTCGGTGAGTATCTGGTTTGTGTTTGCTGCGCGCGATGAAATACACCCCGGGCAAGTGTTTACCAGGCAGTTCGCCACGGTCGGACCACGGGTGCCACTCTGAAAAACCTACTTCGCCTGACATATGTGTTCATCGTCCTTGTTGAGGTCAAGGGCGCTGATCCTATCTCAAAATATGGCTATGAGCCATCATTGTTGGCTGCGGTCGTTCTGCTGGCGATAGCCTTGGAACGCACCTATGTGGAAGGTTGCGCGAGGGTCAACCTGGCGCCTATCTAAGTTCATGGGACGGTGCAGCACCTGGGCATTTGAACTACTTTGATTGACGACCGACCCCTGCCCGGTGATGACTGATGCGTACGTTCTGGAAGCGATATGTGGCCCTGCTGGAAAACGACTTGAGTGCGCAGATTTTCGATAACGTGAAAAACCTGCTGGTGTGCGCGCTGCTGTTCGCCGCTGGCACCAATACGTTGCTCGGGCAGCAGCCGCTGTTTATCGGAGTGTTCGCCGCTAACGTAGCGGGGTGGGGGCTGATTGTGTTGTCGAGCATGCTGATGCTGTTGAACGTCAGCGATGGCATCCGCCGCCTCGCTAAGTTGCGCTATCACCTGGCGCTGCAACTGCTGTTGATCCTGGTGTATCTGGTCGTGGCCGAGCGAGTGGTAGAGATTGTGTGGGGCTTTCGCGCCCACTGAAGTATCCTGCGCGCCCCGTTTACCACTGATTCAATCCACGATGACAGGACAAGACATGCAGGCGCTGCTGGAGTCGATTCTCGACGAAGTGCGCCCTTTGATCGGCCTCGGCAAAGTCGCCGACTATATCCCCGCGCTGGCCGATGTGCCGGCCGACCAACTCGGTATCGCGGTGTACGGCAACGACGGCTCGGCTTACTGCGCCGGCGACGCCGATACGCTGTTCTCGGTGCAGAGTATTTCCAAGGTGTTCAGCCTGGTGCAGGCCATCGAACACGGCGGCGAGAGCATCTGGGAACGCCTCGGTCACGAGCCGTCGGGGCAGCCGTTCAACTCTCTGGTGCAGCTGGAGTTCGAACGCGGTCGCCCGCGCAACCCATTCATCAATGCCGGCGCGTTGGTGATCTGCGACATCAACCAATCGCGCTTCGCCGTGCCAATCCTATCGATGCGCGATTTCGTGCGGCGCCTGTCCGGCAACCCGCAGATCCTGGTCAATAGCGTGGTCGCCGATTCCGAAGCCCAGCATGGCGCGCGCAACGCAGCCATGGCGTATCTGATGAAATCCTTCGGCAACTTCCACAACGACGTGGACGCGGTGCTGCACAGCTATTTCAACTATTGCGCGCTGCAAATGAGCTGCCTGGACCTGGCCAAGGCGTTCAGCTTCCTGGCCAACGAAGGCGTCAGCGCCCACAGCGGCGAACAGGTCCTCAGCGCGCGCCAGACCAAGCAAGTCAACTCGATCATGGCCACCAGCGGGCTGTATGACGAAGCGGGCAACTTTGCCTATCGCGTGGGCTTGCCGGGCAAGAGCGGTGTGGGCGGCGGGATCGTCGCGGTGGTGCCGGGGCAATTCACGGTGTGCGTGTGGTCGCCGGAGTTGAACGCAGCGGGGAATTCGCTGGCGGGGATCAAGGCGTTGGAGTTGTTGAGTGAGCGGATTGGGTGGTCGGTGTTTTAAGTCATCCAGGGTCTTTTTTACGCGTCGCCGTCCACGGCAAAATCATGCCTACCTCCTTCTGGTAGCGGCGATAACGTTCACCGAACGTCGCCACCAGATCCCTCTCTTCAAAGCGGGCGCCAATGAAGAGATACACCGTCATCCCCAGCGCAAACAATAGATGCCCGGCGGTCATGTGTGGCGTCGCCCAGAAGGCGATCAGAAAGCCCAGGTACAAGGGATGACGTACCCGTTTGTAGAACAGCGGCGTGCTGAAGGTGGGCGTTTGTGGTGGGACGGCGCGCCAATGGTCGAGGGGCTGCTTGAGCCCGAATAGCTCGAAGTGATTGATCAGAAAAGTCGACACCAGCGCAATGCCCCAACCCAGCCAGAACAGGCCAACCAGCAGGGCCTGGGCCCATGGCGCTTCAACCTGCCATAGGTTGAACCTCATCGGTTGCCACAGCCAGAACACCATTGCGAGCACCAGGCTGCTGAGCAATACATAGGTCGGGCGTTCAATCGGCGCCGGGACGATTGCCGTCAGCCACCGCTTAAAGCGTTTGCGCGCCATGACCGAGTGCTGGATACCGAATAGCAGGATCAGCGCGCTATTGATCGACAGAGCGGCCGGCCACGCCATATACACGCCGTCGTTGATGTTCTTGGGCACGGCCAGGCTGCCAACGAAGCCGATCAGATACAAACAGGTGAACAGGAACACCCCGTAGCAGCACGCGCTGTACACCAGACCGATGACCCCGGCGATGGGTTTGTTGTTGACGTTCATGAGCGTGTTTTTCCCACAGGATTGATGGACCGCAAAACCCGCCATTCAGCCAGTCCAGGCTTAAGCCTAGCGGGTTTTGCAGACCGAGCGACCTATGAGAAATGACCGTTCTCAATGCGTTTGGAAATCGGATTCAGCTGATATTGAGCCGATCCAGCAAGCTGTACCACGCCACCCCCGCACCGATGTAGAAGCGTTGCAGCCCATGCATCGGCAAGCGTTGCAGCGGCGTCACCGGGTAGGCGAACTGCGCCTGGCGGTCACACAATCGCCCGGCCAGTTGCTGGCCCAGGCTGGTACACAAGGCGATACCGCGTCCATTGCAACCCAGCGCCAAGGTCAGCCCGGGTGCCGGTTCATGTACGTGGGGCATAAAATCCCGCGTGATTGCGATCCGACCAGCCCAGCGGTACTCGAACTCCAGCGGACCCAGTTGCGGAAACAGCAGCGCCAGGGAGCGTTCCAGGTGCGCGAAATCCGTGGGCGAGGTGGGGTCGTTGAACAGCCCGCGCCCGCCCATTAGCAAGCGCCCATGGCTGTCTTTGCGCCAATACAGCAGCAGGCGTTGCGCGGTGGAGACGGTTTCCTGCCCCGGCAAAATGGAATCGGCCGCGCGACCGCTGAGGGGCTTGGTGGCGACGATGAAGCTGTTCGCCGCAAGAATGCTCTGGGCCATGCCCGGCCACAGGTTGCCGCTATAGCCATTGGTCGCGAGTACCACTTGATCGGCGGTCACATGGGCACCGCCGGCCGTCTTTAATAGCCAACCTGCGCCGCTGCGCTGTAACCCGGTCACCGCACTTTGGCCGTGAATCCGTGCACCGGCCGCCAATGCCGCGCCCACCAAGCCCCGGGCGTATGCCAACGGCTGAATCGCCCCGGCGCGGCCATCCAACCAGCCGCCGGCGAAGGCCTGACTGCCCATGCGCGCGGTCACCGCCGCGGCATCCAGCGGTTGCACCGGCACCCCCCGGCGGGCCCACTGATCTGCTCGCGCGTGCAGGCCGGCCACGCCTTTATCGGTGTACGACACTTGCATCCAGCCTTTACGCACCGGTGCGCAATCGATGCTATGGCGCTTGATCAAATTGAATACCAGGTCCGCCGAATTCGACACCGTCGAAATCAATGGCTCGGCCCGTTCCGGCCCGTACATCTGTACCAATTGCTCCGGGTCGTATTTGAGCGTCGGGTTGACCTGCCCACCATTGCGCCCCGAAGCGCCCCAGCCCGGCTCGTGAGCCTCCAGCACACACACGCTGACCCCGCGCTCGGCCAAATGCAGGGCCGTCGACAGGCCGGTGTAGCCGGCACCGACAATCGCCACATCCACCTTCACCGATTCGCTCAACGCAGGCGTCGGCACAACCGACGGCGCCGTCGCCGACCACAATGACTTCATGACAGGCTCCGAGTGTTACCGGTGGGGTGCAGCACGCGGCGTAGGAAGTCCTGGGTGCGTGCGTGTTGCGGATTGCCCAACACCTCTTCGGCCGGGCCGCTTTCAACGATGTAACCGCCATGCAGAAAGCACACGCGGTCGGCCACTTCGCGGGCAAAACCCATCTCGTGGGTGACCACGATCATGGTCATGCCTTCGTCGGCGAGGGTGCGCATTACCGCGAGCACGTCGCCGACCAGCTCCGGATCGAGGGCCGAGGTGGGTTCATCGAACAGCATCGCGTCGGGTTTCATCGCCAGAGCGCGGGCGATGGCGACGCGTTGCTGCTGGCCGCCGGAAAGCTGTTCCGGGTAAGCGTCGGCCTTGGCGCTCAGGCCGACTTTTTCCAGCAATACCAGCGCTTCTTCGCGCACTTGCTGCGGCGGTTCGCCCTTCACATACAGCGGGCCTTCCATAACGTTTTCCAGCACTGTGCGGTGGGGGAACAGGTTGAAGCGCTGGAACACCATGCCCATGCGGCTACGCAAGGCGTGCACGGTTTTGCTGCCCCGTTGTACGGTTTCGCCGAATACCGTGATCACGCCGCCATCGTAGGCTTCCAGCGCGTTGATGCAGCGCAGCAGGGTGGATTTGCCCGAGCCCGATGGGCCGATCAAGCAGACCACTTCGCCCTTGGCCACATCCAGGTCGACGCCGTGCAACACGCGATGGCTGCCGTAATGTTTTTGCAGTTGGCGAATCTCAATCATGCTTTTTCCTCCGGCTCAAGTGCTGTTCCATACGGCGCAGGCCGTACACAAGCGGCAGGCTCATCAGCAGGTAGAGCAGGGCGACCAGGGTGTAGACGGTCATGTTCTGGAACGTGGACGAGGCGATCAGCTGACCCTGGCGGGTCATTTCGGCCACGGTGATGGTGGACACCAGCGACGAGTCCTTGAGCATCATCACCAGGGTGTTGCCATAAGGCGGCAGTGCGATGCGAAACGCCTGGGGTAGGATCACCCGGCGCATCATCAGCGCTGAACGCATGCCCAGTGCTTCGGCGGCTTCACGCTGGCCCTGTTCGACGGCGATGATGCCGGTGCGGAAGTTCTCCGCCTGGTACGCCGAGTAGGCGATGCCCATGCCGATCACGCCGGCGTAGAACGCCGTCAGGTGCACGCCCATGTCCGGTAGCACGAAGTAGATGTAGAACAACTGCACGATGATCGGCAGGCCCCGGATCACGTTGATGATGGTGCTCGCCGTCCATGACAGCGCACGGATCGGCGACAGCTTGAGCAGCGCCAGCACCAGGCCGATGGCACTGCTGAGCAGGAACGACAGCACGGTGATCTGGATCGTCACCCAGGCGCCTTGCAGCAAAATCGGCAAGAAGTCTTGGGCGTTTTGCAGGAATTCGGCCGGGCTCATGGGCGCACCTGGGTGTCGAGCCCCCACTTCTTGAGGATGCTGTCCAGGGTGCCGTCCGCCCGGATGCTGGCGATGGCGCTGTTCAAACGTTCAAGGGTTTGTGCATCGCCTTTGCGTACCACCAGGCACACTTCGCCGACGTTCGTAGGCTGATAGTCGGGAGCCAGTTTCACGCCTTTGAACAGCTTCTGACGGATCTGATAGGCCACCACCGGTTGATCGCCCACCGCAGCCTTGATGCGGCCAAGGGACAGGTCGCGGACCATCTCGCCGATAGAGTCATAGGTGCGGATCTCTTTGAAGATCCCGAGCTTGTTCAATTGGTCATAGAACACCGTGCCGGCTTGCACGCCGACCACTTGGTCTTTCAACGGCTGCAGGTCCGGGTACGCGGTGTTGTCGTCGGCGTTGACGATCAGGCCCTCACCGTAGGCGTACACCGGCGCGCTGAAATCCACTACCTTGCTGCGCTCTGCGGTCTTGAGCATGCCGGCGGAAATGAAGTCGAGCTTGCCGGCGGTGAGGGAGGGAATCAGCGCAGCGAAGTTGGTCTGCTCGATCTGGCTGGTAAAGCCGCCGGCCTTGCCGACAGCCTCGGCCACATCGACCATCACCCCCTGGATGCTGTTGCTCTTGATGTCGAGGAAGGTGAACGGCGAACCACTGGCGGTCGCACCGACTTTGTACGTGGATGCACTTTCAGCGTGCGTCGTGGTGACGCACAGTGCGACGCAAAGACCAAACGCGAGACGGCGGAACAAGGGCGAAAGACTGTTCATCGGGTTACTCCAGGAGGAAAACGGAAAGTCAGTAGCGCAAGCGGCTGCCGATGAAACCGCAAGCTCTGTGCCATTTCGATACTAAAAAATCGCATAGCGCGGTATAAAATCGACAAAATGAACCATTCGTATCGATATGCGATATTCGATAGTCTATTTTCGTGTTTTCAGGTACAAATAGTCCCACGCCTGATTGACCTGACCGTGAGTTCGCCATGTCCGAAGAACGCAACAGCTTGCACAACCAATCCCTGGAAAAAGGCCTGTCGGTGCTCAAGGCATTCAGCGCCCAGCGCCGCAGCATGAGCCTCGCAGAGGTGGCCGAGGCGGCCGGGATGACCAAAAGCTCGGCCCAACGCATGGTGTTTACCCTCGAAAGCTTGGGTTACCTTCGGAAACACTCCCGCACCCGGCATTACCAACTCACCCCACGGGTATTGGAACTGGGCTTCAGTTACCTGGATGCGCATTCATTGATTGAGGTGGCCAACCCGTTTCTCTCCGAGTTGACGCGGCTGACCGGCGAAACCTCCTGCTTGACCGAACCGGCAGGCTACGACATGACCTACATCGCACGCTTCGTCAGTTCAGGCTTTGTGCCGGTGCATATGCCGATCGGCTCGCGGGTGCCGATGTATTGCACGGCGTCGGGGAGGGCGTATTTGAGCGCGCTGCCGGCGCAGGAGGCGTTGGGCTTGATCGAGCATAGCCAGCGTATTGCACACACCAGCCATACGTTGACGGATGTGGCCGCGATCATGGCATCGCTGGAACAGGTGAGGGAGCAGGGGTACGCGGTGAATACCCAGGAGTTGTTCCTCGGCGACATGACCATCGGCGCGCCCGTGTTGGGTGCCAATGGCCGCCCGGTAGCAGCGGTGCATGTGGTGGCGCCGACCAGTCGATGGAGCAGGGCGGACGCGGAGCGGCAGTTGGCGCCTGCGCTGTTGCAGTGTTCGCGGGCATTGAGTAATTCGGCGCGGAACCTGGAATAACCGGCAACGCAGATGCGGGAGAGGGCTTGTCCTAAAGCCTGTCAGTTAAGGACTCAGTGAGTGATTTTCTGCCCTGGCTGAGTACGCCGTATGATCCAGACCAGGCAATGATTATCAAAGGTGGGAGGGGGCTTGCCCCCGATGGCAATGTGTCAGCCAAGCTATCTTTGCTGATCCACCGCTATCGGGGGCAAGCCCCCTCCCACATTGCGTTCGGAACGCTATCGCCTATCAGGCCATTGCATCCCAGGCCCGATCACCGTGCTCGTCTTTGATCCGAGTCGGTAAGCCCATCACATCCAGCGCCTTCAGGAACGGTTCGGCCGGCAGTTCCTCGACGTTGGCCATGCGTTGCACGTCCCATTCGCCACGGGCTACCAGCAGCGCGGCGGCTACCGGTGGCACCCCGGCGGTGTAGGAGATGCCCTGGCTGTCGGTTTCGGCGAAGGCTTCTTCGTGGTCGGCGACGTTGTAGATGAACACCTCACGCGGCTGGCCGTCCTTGGTGCCTTTGACCAGGTCGCCGATGCAGGTCTTGCCGGTGTAGCCAGGGGCGAGCGAAGACGGGTCGGGCAGCACGGCCTTGACTACCTTCAACGGCACCACTTCCAGGCCTTCGGCGGTGGTGACCGGTTTTTCGGAGAGCAGGCCGAGGTTGTTCAGCACGGTGAACACGTTGATGTAGTGCTCGCCGAAGCTCATCCAGAAACGCACGTTGGGCACGTCGAGGTTCTTCGACAGCGAGTGCACTTCATCGTGGCCGGTCAGGTACAGATTCTGCGAACCGACCACAGGCAGGTCGTCGGTGCGTTTGACTTCGAACATGGTGTTGCTGGTCCACTGGCTGTTCTGCCAGCTCCACACCTGTCCGGTGAATTCGCGGAAGTTGATTTCCGGGTCGAAATTGGTGGCGAAGTACTTGCCATGGGAGCCGGCATTGACGTCGAGGATGTCGATCGAATCAATGCGGTCGAAATGCTGTTGCTGCGCCAGCGCGGCATACGCGTTGACGACACCCGGGTCGAAGCCCACGCCGAGAATGGCGGTGATGTTCTTCTGTTGGCACTCTTGCAGGTGGTTCCATTCGTAGTTGCCGTACCACGGCGGGGTCTCGCAGACCTTGCCCGGCTCTTCGTGGATGGCGGTGTCGAGGTATGCTACGCCCGTGTCGATGCAGGCACGCAGGACCGACATGTTGAGGAACGCGGAACCGACGTTGATGACGATCTGCGATTCGGTCTCGCGGATCAGGGCCTTGGTCGCTTCCACGTCCAGGGCGTTCAGCGCGAAGGCTTGGATATCGGCGGGAACCTTGAGGCTACCCTTGGCCTTGACGCTGTCGATGATGGCCTGGCATTTGGAGATGTTGCGCGACGCGATAGCAATACGACCGAGTTCGTCGTTGTGCTGCGCGCACTTGTGGGCCACCACCTTGGCGACACCTCCTGCACCAATGATAAGAACGTTCTTTTTCAATTGCTTTATCTCTCCTTTATCCGCCAGCTTACGAAAGGCTGGACAGGTAGTCGTCGTAACCAAATTCACGAACCACCTCGACTGTACCGTCGAGTTGTTTCACTACGATGGACGGCATTTTCAGGCCGTTGAACCAGTTTTTCTTGACCATGGTGTAGCCCGCGGTGTCGATGAACGACAGCCGATCGCCGATGGCCAGCGGACGATCGAATTGATATTCGCCGAAGATATCCCCGGCCAGGCAGGATTTGCCGCACACCATGTAGGTGTGTTCGCCTTCGCTTGGCGCCAGCTTGGCGTTCAGACGGTAGATCAGCAGGTCCAGCAGGTGGGCTTCGATGGAGCTGTCCACGACGGCGAGGTGTTTGCCGTTGTAGAGGGTGTCGAGCACGGTGACTTCCAGGGAGGCGCTGTTGGTGATCGCCGCTTCACCCGGTTCCAGGTAGACCTGCACGCCGTACTTCTCGGAGAACGCCTTCAAGCGTGCGCAGAATGCGTCCAGCGCATAGCCTTCGCCGGTGAAGTGGATGCCGCCGCCGAGGCTGACCCACTTGACCTTGTGCAGCAGCGCGCCGAAGCGTTCTTCGATGGTGCCGAGCATCTTGTCGAACAGGCTGAAATCGCCGTTCTCACAGTTGTTATGGAACATGAAGCCGCTGATCTGCTCGATCACGCCTTCGATCTTCACCGGGTCCCATTCACCCAGGCGGCTGAACGGACGCGCCGGGTCGGCCAGCAGGTAGTCGGAGCTGCTCACCTGCGGGTTGACTCGCAGGCCGCGGGTCTTGCCTTCGGAACGTTCGGCAAAACGCTGCAACTGGCTGATGGAGTTGAAGATGATCTTGTCGCAGTTCTCCAGCATCTCTTCGATTTCATCGTCGGCCCAGGCCACGCTGTAGGCGTGCGCCTCACCTTCGAACTTCTGGCGGCCGAGCTTCAACTCATACAGCGACGACGACGTGGTGCCATCCATGTATTGCTGCATCAGGTCGAACACCGACCAGGTCGCAAAGCACTTGAGCGCCAACAGCGCCTTGGCGCCGGACTGCTCGCGCACGTAGGCGATCTTCTGCATGTTGACCAGAAGCTTCTGTTTATCGATGAGGTAGTACGGCGTTTTGATCATTTTTCAGAGCCTGCGGCGGTGCCTGCCAAAAAAGGACACGCATTGTGCCCGCACTTGGAACAGATCGAAAGGTTAGTGGGCGGATTTTGCCGCCCCCGTTTAATCTGGCCTGCCAATATGACAGGCCGTCAGTATGATGGGCCCCTTCGATGATGGAACCGATTCAGGACGACGAGAGGTGAGAATGGATGCATGGACACTGCACTGGCTGGAAGCCTCGGGCTCCTTGGCCGAGTGTCGCCCCGAGGTGAGCGCGGCATTCGAAAGTGCTTACCGCGCGATTGCCGGCTGGATGCCGCCGCCGCGACTCGACGTACTGATCCAGCGTCTGCCCGGCGAAACCCTTGCCGAACTGGGTCTGGTCGGACGGGCCTACCGCAGCACGATGTTCTCCATGACCCTGGACCCCGACAACCCGTACTTTGCCCACAGCCTCCACAACGGCGCGCTGCAACGTCACATTGTGCACGAGGTGCATCACTGCCTGCGCATGGCCGGTCCCGGCTACGGCTGGACGTTGGGAGAAGCGCTGGTCAGCGAAGGGCTGGCGGGGCAGTTCGTGGCGCATCTGTTGGGCAGCGCAGCGGAACCCTGGGAGCGGGCGTTCAGCCTTGAAGCGCTGCAAACCGCGCCTGTGCCGATGGGTGAACTTGAGGCGCGGTATTACGACCATAGCGCCTGGTTTTTCGGCACTGGCGACAAGCCTCGGTGGTTGGGGTATGCGTTGGGGTATCAGATGGTCGGGCGTTGGCTGGCGTCGGTTGGCGAGCCAGGCGTGGAGGCGTGGCTCAATGTTTCGGCGCAAGAGGTGATGGCGGTAGCGCTCAAGGAGGGCTTGCTGAGTTGCTAATGGCCAGTATCTGATCATGAGCTATATTCGTGATCATCTAGAATAAAATGAGTTTGTTTCACGATCAGTGTCTGCCGACAATGCCTGCCATCACTTACGGCATTGGAGTTGCACGTCATGGCAGTCGCACATTCCCTCGGGTTTCCACGCATTGGACGCGATCGTGAATTGAAAAAAGCCCAGGAAGCATTCTGGAAGGGCGAACTCGACGAAGCCGGCCTGCTTGCCGTTGGCCGCGACCTGCGCAAGGCCCATTGGGATGTGCAGAAACAGGCGGGCATCGAGCTGTTGCCGGCCGGCGATTTTGCCTGGTACGACCAGGTGCTGACCCACTCGCTGATGTTCGGAGTGATCCCCGAGCGCTTTCGCCCTGCCGATGGCCAGGCCACGCTGCATACCCTGTTCGCCATGGCCCGGGGTGTCAGCGACAGTTGCTGCGGCGGTGCCCACGCCCAGGAAATGACCAAGTGGTTCGACACCAACTACCACTACCTTGTGCCTGAGTTCAGCGCCGACCAGCACTTCCACCTTGGCTGGGATCAGTTGTTCGATGAGGTCAAGGAAGCCCGCGAGCTGGGCCACAGCGTCAAGCCAGTGATCATTGGTCCGCTGACTTACCTGTGGCTGGGCAAAGCCAAGGGCGGCGAATTCGACAAGCTCGATTTACTCGACCGCCTGTTGCCCCTGTACGGCCAGATCTTCCAGCGCCTGGCCGAGTTGGGTGTGGAATGGGTACAGATCGACGAGCCAATCCTGGTGCTCGACCTGCCGCAGGCGTGGAAAAACGCTTTCGAACGCGCTTACAACCAAATCCAGCGCGACCCGCTGAAAAAACTGCTCGCCACCTACTTCGGTGGCCTGGAAGAAAACCTCGGCCTGGCCGCCAACCTGCCGGTGGACGGCCTGCACATCGACCTGGTACGTGCGCCGGAGCAATACCCGACCATCCTCGACCGTTTGCCGGCTTACAAAGTGTTGTCCCTGGGCGTGGTCAACGGCCGCAACGTCTGGCGCTGCGACTTGGAAAAAGCCCTGGCAACGTTGCAGCACGCCCACGAACGGCTTGGCGATCGGTTGTGGGTGGCGCCGTCGTGCTCGTTGCTGCACAGCCCGGTGGACCTTGGCCGTGAAGACCAACTTGATGCCGAGCTGAAAAGTTGGCTGGCATTTGCGGTACAGAAATGCGCCGAAGTGGCCGTGCTGGCCCAGGCAGTCGACCAACCCGACGCCGCCAACGTACGCGCCGCGCTCGCTGAAAGCCGCGCCGTGCAGGCCGCTCGCGCGGCGTCGCCACGTATCCATAAACCGGCGGTGCAGGCGCGCGTGGCGGCCATCACTGCCAGGGACAGCCAGCGCCAGTCGCCGTTTGCCCAGCGTATAGAGCAACAGCGCGCCGGCCTGAATCTACCACTGCTTCCCACGACCACCATCGGTTCATTCCCGCAGACCGCGTCGATTCGCCTGGCGCGTCAGTCCTACAAGCAAGGCAAGTTGAGTGAGGCCGAATACGTCGAAGCCATGCACAGTGAGATTCGTCACGCCGTCGAGGTGCAGGAACACCTCGGGCTGGACGTGCTGGTACACGGCGAAGCCGAACGTAACGACATGGTTGAGTATTTTGCCGAGCAGTTGGATGGCTATGCGTTCACCCGTTTTGGCTGGGTGCAGAGCTATGGTTCGCGTTGCGTGAAGCCGGCGGTGATTGTCGGCGATCTGAGCCGTCCGCACGCCATGACCGTCGAGTGGATCCGCTACGCTCAGGGCCTGACCCGCAAGGTAATGAAAGGCATGTTGACCGGCCCGGTGACCATGCTGATGTGGTCATTCCCGCGCGAAGACGTGAGCCGCGAAGCGCAGGCTCGGCAACTGGCCCTGGCGATTGGCGATGAAGTGCTGGACCTGGAAGCCGCGGGCATCCGCATCGTGCAGATTGACGAAGCGGCATTCCGTGAAGGCTTGCCGTTGCGTCAGGCGCAGTGGCAGTCCTACCTGGCTTGGGCCACCGAAGCGTTCCGCTTGTGTGCCGCTGGCGTGCGCGATGAAACCCAGATCCACACGCACATGTGCTACAGCGAGTTCAACGACGTGATCGAGTCCATCGCGGCCATGGATGCCGATGTGATTACCATCGAAACCTCACGTTCGGACATGGAACTGCTGGAGGCCTTCGAAGCCTTCGATTACCCCAACGAGATTGGCCCGGGCGTGTATGACATCCACTCGCCTCGCGTGCCGGATGCTTCGGAGATGGCCAACCTGCTGCGCAAGGCGGCTCGGCGCATCCCCGCCGAGCGGCTGTGGGTCAACCCCGATTGCGGCTTGAAAACGCGGGGTTGGGCGGAGACGGAGGCGGCGTTGATTCATATGGTCGCCGCCGCCCGCCAATTGCGTGCCGAGTTGGCTTGAATGGGGAGGGGGCTTGCCCCCGCCCAGATTTGTGTCGGATCAAAGGTACTTAAGCTCAAAGGTACTTAAGCCAGGCCAGGTCGCGGCGGCGATCCTTGAGCCTGGCGAACCAGCGCACGGGCGGGTAGAGCGCCAGGGGCAACATCAACGCCAGCAGCCACACTGCACCCACAGAGTCGAAGCCGAAGTAGTTGCCATGGTTGAGACCGAACAGCGCGACACAGGCGATATACAGCACCTTCAGCACATAAAGATGCAGCAGGTAAAAGAACATCGGCACCGACCCCATCACCGCCAACACCCCGATCCAGCGTCGATGCCCAGCGCGTTCAAACGCCAATAACAGCAGCAGGCCTATGCCCAGGGTCAACGCCAGAAACAACAGTGAAGGCGGGTACTTGGTCACATTGAAAAAACTCATCATTGTTTGCACGCCTGCGTCATACGCCTGCCACGGCTTTTCGCCGTAGCCGTTGATGGTGCGCAACACCACAAAACCCACCAGCGCACTCACGCCCGCCAGTCGCAGATAACGCTGACGGGTGCCGGGCGGCGTGGCATTGGCAAACCACGGTCCCAGGCCGTAACCCAGGGCAATCACGCCGATCCACGGCAACACCGGGTAGGTGACGCGCAGGCGCAGGTTGTCGCTGACATCGATCCAACTGCGCTCATGCAGAATCGACCATAGGGTTTGCAGCGCCGACCCTGGCGCAAAGTGCACACCATCGAGCAGGTTGTGCCCGGCGATAAGCAGCAGCGCGAACACGATCAACAGCGGGCGCGGCAACCACACCAGCGCGCCGAGGGCGAGCATGCTTACGCCGATGGCCCAGATCACCTGCAGGTAGATCACGCTGGGCGGCAGTTGGAAGGTCCAGGCGAAGTTGACCAAGGTGAATTCCAACGCCACCAGAAACAGCCCGCGCTTGAACAGAAACGCGGACACGTCGTGCCGTCCCTGGTACTTCTGACCGTACAACCACGCCGACAGCCCGGTCAGCAACACAAACACCGGCGCGCACAGGTGGGCGAGGGTACGGCTGATAAACAGCGCCGGCTCAGTGCTGTCGATGTTCATGGGGTCGCCGACCTGGCGGTGCAGTAAGAAGGTCTCGCGTACATGGTCGAGCAACATAAATAGAATCACCAAGCCGCGCAGGGCGTCGATGGAGAGCAGGCGTTGGCGCAGGGGAGGGGCGTCGGTCATGGGCTAGGGTCGCAGGGTAGAGATAAGCGGAGTGTTATCCTATAACATTCAGGTGCGCAGCGTCCTGCTTCTGATACCTTCTGCGGTATTCGCTCAACCCTCACTGGAGGCCGCCACCGTGACCCTGCATGACGCAACAGCCAGCCATACTCCCCACAGCGTTGTTGATTTTTGGAAAACCGCGGGCCCCAAACGCTGGTTCGCCAAGAACGACACCTTCGATGCCACATTCCGCGACAGGTTCTACGCGACCCATCTGCAAGCCGCTCGTCGCGAGCTGGAGGGCTGGCTCGATTCGGCGGAAGGTGCGCTGGCCTTGCTGATCCTGCTCGATCAATTCCCGCGCAATGCCTTTCGCGGCACGGCGCATATGTTCGCCACCGACCCGCTGGCACGGCTATATGCAGAGCGTCTGCTCGACGCCGGCCTGGATCAGCAGGTAGAGCCGGCCCTGCGGGCATTCTGCTACTTGCCGTTTGAACACTCCGAAGACCCTGCCGACCAGCAACGCTCCCTGGACCTCAACCAGCACCTGGACGCAAGCACCTATCACTGGGCCAAGGAACACGCGCGCATCATCGAGCGTTTTGGGCGTTTCCCCCATCGCAATGCCGTGTTGGCGCGGGTCACTACCGCGGAGGAACAGACGTTTCTGGACGCAGGAGGTTTTGCCGGCTAAGTGCTATTCCTGCCGGGAATGCCCCCATAAAAAGCCTGCATTGTCTTTATCGTCGCCGATCTCGTAGCGTGGGCTTTATTTCAAGGAGATCGCCATGCACCACGAACCGCTGCGTCTTTATGTCGATTCGCTCTACACCAGTCCGTACGCCATGTCGGTGTTCGTCGCCCTGCGGGAAAAAGGCCTGGCTTTTGACACCATTCCCGTGGACCTGGACGCTGCGCAGAACCAGGCAGCCGATTACACCCGGTTGTCGCTGACGCAACGGGTGCCGACCCTGGTTGAGGGTGACTTTGCATTATCGGAGTCTTCCGCGATCACGGAGTATCTGGATCAGGTCTACCCGCACACGCCGGTGTACCCGACCGACCCAAAGCAGCGGGCCAAGGCGCGCCAAGTGCAGGCATGGTTGCGCAGCGATTTACTGCCGATTCGCCAGGAGCGCTCGACGCTGGTGGTGTTTTGCGGGCAGAAGATGCCGCCGTTGTCGCCGGTGGCCGAAGCGGCCGCGGCCAAACTGATCGCGGCGGCCCAGGCGCTGCTGGCGGGTAATCCGGATTATCTATTCGGCCAGTGGTCGATCGCCGATGTAGACTTGGCAGTGATGCTCAACCGCTTGATCCTCAACGGTGACCCGATGCCTGCCGAGCTGGTGGCGTATGCGCAGCGCCAATGGCAACGCCCATCGGTACAGGCGTGGGTCAATCAGCAACGTCCGGCGCTGTAGCCGGTTCGGTCAACTGCGCGGCACGCCGGTCGAGGTCTTCCCAATCGGCCATGCCCAGCACCCGCGTGGTGTTCAAACCGCGCAGGTAACCGCGCAGTTGGTGGGCGCTGGCCTGGAAACGGTCGGCGTCCACCGTCTTATCCTGCAGCACCTGCTCGTACTCGGCCAGGTAATCGGCGACCCGATCGCGAAACTCCGGCAGGACGGCTTCGCGGATGCGGTCGAAGGTTTTCTGGTGGGGCTTCATGGAATAGTCCTTACAGTTTTATCGGTGCACTATCGGTTCAGATAATAGTCACCATCACGTAACGCAAGTTCTGTTTTTGCCGCATAAGCGCAAAATTGCCCCATCGACACGCCGTTCAGGGAAATGCGCGATGAGGACTTTAATTCAACTGTGTTCAATGTTGCTGATGCTCGGCGCTGCCTTGCTCACCAACCCCGCAATCGCCGGCGATCTGCGTACAGGCCATTTGCTACCGATCGACGCTAGCGTAGACTCTCTGCAGCCTACGCAGTCGGTGGGTGTTTTGCTGAGCGACTACACCCGCGACAACCTCAGCTACCTTGAACGCTACCACGACATGGCCTTGAATGGCGCCAAGGATGCCCTCGACTCACGCATCCGTGCGGCGTTCGTTAATAGTTCCGACCCGGAGCTGGCCATGGACTGGTTGATGCATTCGCTGCAGGGCAGTTTTGTCTCGGTCACCGTTTACGACACTCTGGACGCCTTGGTACAAGCCCATCCCGATGTGGTGGTGATGCTCGACACCCATAATCAGTTGCTCACACCGCGCAATGACCAGGTCCAAGCGCGGTTTGTGGCGCGGTTCTATGACGCCAACCTGCAATACATCGCCAAAGCCGAAGGCTCGGTGCAGCGGCAAGTGCCGTCGGTGTGGGTGCGTGACAAGGCTGCACCGGAGATTGCCGCGCAGATCGAACAGCAGCGCGATGTGCAGCTCGATGCCCTCAAGCAGTTCGACGCGTCGCTCAAGGCCCTGATTCGTGCGGGTTGATATGAACTTTTATTGTTATCGTCAGGATTTTTTCATGCGCTCTTTTTTCGTACCGGCCACGGCCTTCGCTTCTGTATTACTGGCCGGATGCGTTTCCGCACCCAACACCCCGAGCTTGACCTTGCAGACCACCAAGGCGCCTGAAAGCTATATGCAGTGCGTGCTGCCCAAGCTGGAAAAACACGGCATCTCTTCCACGGTCACGCAAAATTCCCGTCACGCCAAAGTGGTGTTGACCAGCAAGATTGCTGCCGACGATGTGCTGGAAGCCTATAAGGCCGGGGAGGGCGCCAAGGTGTTTTTGTATGAGCGCAAGCCGCTGGCATCGACCATTACCCCGTCGCGGCTGGAGATAGCGGCCAAGGAATGCCAATAACCCGATGACGGCGATGAGAGGGGCTTGGCCCCTCTCACCAAGGGCGATTTACGGTTTGGCTTCGTCAGCGAAGTGGCCCACCGTTTTGATCAGCCCCTGAGCAGCCAACGCCACCAACTCCCCACCTTTTTCCACCGTCGCCAGTGCCGGGTCCGAGCCCATGCGGCCATCGGGGAAGCGCGCGCGGAAGTCCAGGGCTTCGCGGATTGGCCCGGTGTTGGCAATTTGTGGCGAGTACTCGGCCGTCTTGATTGCGTCCGGATAGGCCCATTGGGTCACCGCAATTTCCGACGGTGTGGCGTGGCTGCCATGGCCGACCGGGAACTGACGCTGGGCCAGCTCGTTGACGCCCTCCAGATCCCACCAGTTCACCAGTTTCAGCGCGAACCCGGCCGGGCGCCGCGCAAAGCTGGCTTCAGCGTACAGCTCGGAAAAGGCCGCTTCGATGGTAGCGATATTGCCGCCATGGCCGTTCAAGAACAGGATCTTCTCGAAACCATGCCCGGCCAGCGAACGCACCCAGTCGCCAATCGCAGCGATAAAAGTGGAAGGGCGCAGCGAGATGGTGCCGGGAAACCCCAGGTGGTGCTGGGCCATACCGATATTGAACGTGGGGCCGATCAGCAGATCGGCGTGCCGTTGCGCTTCATGGGCGATGATTTCCGGGCACATCCAGTCGGTGCCCAGCAGGCCGGTGGGGCCGTGTTGCTCGTTGGAACCGATGGGCACCACCACCGTGCGGCTGCGCTGTAGAAACTGCTCGATCTCGATCCAGGTGGACTTATGTAGAAGCATTGAGTGCTCTCTCTAATCGGTGGGGACAGGCTAACCGCCACGGATTGTACGACTACTGGCCACCTGCTGGGGTTTGCAATTGAGGTAGGTCGAGGACTTCAACCAGCGCTGGTCGGGATACCACGAAAACATGAACTGCCCGTCCTTGAGCTTGTCCACCACTTGACGCGCCACTTGCGGGCGGACGGCCGGGCAACCCTGGCTGCGACCGATACGGCCTTCGCGCTTGCTCCACAGCGGGCTGACGTAGTCGGCGGCATGAATCACAATGGCGCGGTCGCGGGCTGAGTCATTGAAGCCCGGCTCCAGGCCATCCATGCGCAGCGAATAGCCGTGGGTGCCCAGGTAACTCTCCTGAGTGCGGAACAGGCCCAGGCTGGATTGATGGCTGCCTTCAAGGTTGGAGAACTGCGTGGCGAAGTTTTCCCCGGACTTGGCGCCGTGGGCCACCAGGTCGCGCAGCAGCAGGGTTTTCTTGCGCAGGTCGAAGATCCACAGGCGACGGGCGGTCGAAGGTTGGGAATAATCGATCACGGCCAGGCGTTCGGAACGTTCTTCGCCATTATTGACCGCGCATTGCACAGCGTTCAGGGCGCTTTTGAGCACAGTGGGATTGAGTTCTGGAGCCGAGCGCGCCAGGCTGCTATACAAGGAAGGAACGTTGCCGTCGGCGGCGAGCACAGATGTACTCAACACAGCCAGGCTTGCGGTGATCAGGCCGAGGCGGCACATAAAAGTCAGCATCTACAGTACTTCCCCCACTGTGGATTGGAGCTAAGGCATTGTTCAAAAAACACGCATGTTACTTGAGCATTTGCTTGCTCGTTGCACCACTGGTCGCCACGGCCGAAGCGCTGCCCGTTGAACCCTTGCCGGTGACCACGCCGGCGCCGATCGACCTGGCCCCCGTGCAACAGGCGCTGGCACAGTTGCCCAGTGTCTGCCCTGGCCTGGCGCCGCAGATCGACGCCGCCGCGCAACTGCGTTTGCAAGCCTTTTATCAGCAGCAGGGCGATGTCGCGTTGTGGTCCGACGAAGCCCGTCGCCAAGCCTTGCATGCCCAACTGCAACTGCTCGCCGACGACGGCCTGGACCCTTCCCACTATAGCCTGCCAACCGTAGATGCCACGGCCAACGTGCTGTGCAGCGATATCGACAGCAGCCGCCACTATCTGCAAGCCCTACAGGATTTGCACTACGGGCGCTTGCAGCAATCGCGCTTCGAGCCGCTGTGGCACGCGCAGCCGCCGAGCGGCGATCCGAATGCCGAGGTGTTGGCCTTCGCTGCATTGGGCCTGCACGACATGGCGCAAGCCTTCGACCAAGCGCGTCCCAGCGCCGACCTCTACCGCAGCCTGCGCAATGCCTACGCCAGCGTGCGTCAGCAACCCTTGCCCCATTGGGACCCGGTGGGCAGCGGCCCGTTGTTGCGCCCTGGCATGGAAGACGCGCGAGTACCGGAGCTGGCACGGCGTCTCTTTAGTGGCGGCTACCTGGCCGCTGAACCCAAGGGGGGCGGCAAGCAGTACCGCGCGGAACTGGTAGACGCGGTCAAAGCCTTTCAGCTCAGCCATTCATTGCAGGCCGATGGCGTGATCGGCGCCGGCACCGTGGCCGAACTCAATATCAGCCCGGCGGTACGGCGCGAGCAGTTGCGCATCAACCTCGAACGCTTCCGCTGGCTGGCCCAGGACCTGGAACCCGAAGGCGTGCTGGTCAACGTCGCTGCTGCGCAACTGAGCGTGTACCAGAGCGGCATCCCCGTGTGGCAAACCCGTCTGCAGGTGGGGCGCGCCGAGCGCCAGACACCGTTGCTCAAGTCGCGCATCACCCGCTTGACCCTCAACCCCACTTGGACCATCCCGCCCACTATCATGCGCGAGGACAAGCTCCCGGCCATTCGCCTCAACCCCGAATACCTGCGCCAGCAGAACCTGCAAGTGCTCGATGCCGAAGGCCACCCGCTGACGCCGGACCAGATCGACTGGGCGCGCCCCGGCAATATCCTGCTGCGCCAGGAAGCCGGTCCGCGCAATCCGCTGGGCAAAATCGTGATGCGCTTTCCCAATCCCTACTCGGTGTACCTGCACGACACCCCCAGCCAGCCGCTGTTCACCAAGGGCCCGCGCGCGTTCAGCTCCGGCTGCGTGCGGGTTGAACAACCGTTGCTGCTGCGCGACCTGCTGGTCAGTCCTGCCGAGCGCGCTCGCACCGACGAACTGCTGGCCACCGGCGTGACCCACGAATTCCGCCTGGCCACTCCCGTGCCGGTGCTGTTGAGTTACTGGACCGTGGAAGTGGATCGTCAAGGCGGGCTGGTGTACGCGCCGGATATCTACGGGCGCGACCCGGTGCTGATGAAGGCGATGGGCAGCGTGCTCTGATACAGGGCCGCTTCGCGCCCTCGCGCGGGCGGTGCGACGATTCCACAAGCCCGCTCGCCACCTAAAAGCTCACGGCAAAAGCGTGCTTAGGGTGGCTTTATGGGGTGAGCGGACTTGCCCCGCGCTGGGTGGCGCAGCAGCCCCAAAAACACCAGCGCGATTCCACTTATCGCCCCAGATGAGCGAGCAGCCTTTCAACCGCCTCGGCTGCCGATAGGTTCGCCGTGTCAACGCTCAATGGCGCCTGCGCCCAGGCTTCGTACTCATGGGCCATCACCGACCGCCAGGTGGGTGGCGTCAGGCCGGGGATATCCCCCGTACGGCATTCAACCCGGCGTTGATGTTCTTGTCGGTCAGAGCAAATCACCTGTACGTCCACTAACTCGACGCCCGCCGCCAGGGCTACCGTTTGCCAAGCGGCGCGGCTTTCCCGCACGGGGTTGACACCGTCCGCGATCACACAATGGCCCAAGCGCAGATTGCTCAACGCCACGGCATTGGCCACACCGTAACCGCTGCTGCCCACATCGCCCGCCAGCACCCCGGCATCGCGAATGGCCTGCTCGATCACATCGATCCGCAGGTGAACCGCGTTGAGCCGCCGCGCCAGTTCATAGGCCAGGGTGGTCTTGCCGGTGCCGGGCAATCCGCTGAAGACGATAAGCATGGTTCGGTCCTTCGATAGGTCAAGGCGGCGGCTTCAGGGTATCCTCAGGTTCCCTCTGCGGTCGACCTCAGGACAGCCCGTGACTCTACCTTTCGTGAAAATGCACGCCCTGGGTGATGACTTCATCATCATCGACCGCCGGGGTCTGGACGACCCCATTACCGCGCAGATCGCTCGGCGTTTGGGCAATCGTCATACCGGCATCGGCTTCAATCAACTGGCCGTGCTGCTGGACTGCGATGACGCCGCCGCACGCGTCAAATTCTGGAATGCCAATGGCACGGCCTTGCAAGCCTGCGGCAGTGCGACGCGAGGGGTGGCCGACCGTTTGATGCATGAAGCCGGCAGTGACTCGATTGTGCTGCGGACCGATCGCGGCTTGCTCACTTGCACGCGCGAGGCAGGGCGGCGGGTGTCGGTAAGCATGGGGCCGCCGTCGCTGGAGTGGGCAGCAGTACCGTTGGCCGAAGCCCTGGACACCCTTGACTTACCGCTCGAAGGGCGCCCGGCGGCGTGCAGCATGGGCAACCCGCATTGCACGTTTTTCGTGGCGGATATCCTCGCCGTCGACCCGGCCGTTGCGGGTCCGGAGCTGGAGCAGCATCCATTATTCCCGGCGGGAACCAACGTACATTTCGTCCAGGTGCTCAACCGTGGCCACATCCGCCTGCGTATCTGGGAGCGCGGCGGCGGCGTGCCGTTGGGCTCGGGAACGTGTTGTTGTGCGGCAGTGGTCAATGGTATCCGCCGTGGTTTGCTGGACAGCAGGGTGCAGGTGCAATGCGATGGCGGCACGGTCAGGGTGGATTGGGACGGGAGAGGCGCAGTGGTGTTGACCGGCAGTGTCGAGCCGGTCATGCAGGGCAACGCCTACGTGTTCTGAAACGTCACCGTAAACGTAGTGCCGGCGGTCGCGCAGGAACTTACCGTCACATCGCCGCCATGCACCTTGGCCAATTCGCGCACGATGTACAAACCCAGGCCTACGCTGCGCACATCACTGCCTTGGTCGGTGCCGCGGGTCATCGGTTCGAACAGCCCGGCCAGCAAGACTTGAGGGATCGGCGCGCCGTGGTTATGCACGGATACCGCGCCTGCGCCATTGTCCAGGCACGAGGTGATGGTGATGGGCTGCTGTAGATCGCCATAGGCCACGCTGTTGGCCACCAGGTTGCCGATGATTTGCTGCACGCGGTCGGCGTCCAGGCACGTCTCGCCCGCGCCTTCGGTGCAATGCACCAGGGTGGCCTTGGGGAAGGCCACACGCAGTTCATCCACCGCGCGATGAATCACGTTGTGCAGGTCCAGTGGCGCGGCTTTGATCACGATGCCGTGGCCGACCCGCGCCTGGGTGAAATCCAGCAGGTCGGCGATCATGCGCTGGGCGCGTTCTGAGGATTGGCCGATATGCCCCAACAGCTGACGCTCCTTGGCGGTGCGCTCGTTGCGGCTGAGAAAGTCCGAGGCCATGCGAATCGCGGTCAGCGGGTTTTTCAGGTCGTGGCTGACGATCGCCATCATTTGTTCGGCGAACACCGCACGTCGCTGGGAGATAGCGTAGGCCTGCTTCAGCTCCGCCTGGGCATTCTGCAAAGCCAGTTCGGTGGAGGTTTTTTCCTGCAGCAACGCTTCGGCCAGGTTGCGGGCGTTCAGCAGTTCGCGTTCGTATTTGTCGCGGTCGGTGGTGCCGAACAGCGCCAGGTCGTAGACCACCTCATCGGCCTGCTGGCGTTTATTGCCGTTGAGCAGCACCGTCACCTTGTGGCCATCGCGGTGCAGGATGTCCAGTTTCACTTCGGTGACGCTGCCGTGCATGCGCAGCATAGGGGCCAGATGGGTCTGGTGGAAAATTCGCCCACCCATGGTCAGCAGGTCCTGAAACCTGCGCGTGCACAGCTCGGCAATACTGAACCCCAGCCAATCGCCGAACCGCGCATTGGCCTTGAGGATCGTGCCGTCTTCGCCGGTAACGGCCAGGGCACACGCGGCGCTGTCGAATAACTCAGCCGGCACGGGTCGCCGTCCACGGCGCCAGGAAACCCTGCATGGCCGCCGCGCACGCTTGGGGGGCGCTCATATGCGGGCAGTGGCCGACGTTGTCCACCAGGCAGTACGTGCTGTTGGGCATCACGCTGTGCAGGTACTTGCCCACCGCCACCGGGGCGATCAGGTCATCGCTCGATTGCAGGATCAACACCGGGGTGGTCAGGCCGATCACGTCCTGGCGGTTGTCCGAGGTGAACGTCACCCGTGCGAAGTGCTTGGCGATATCCGGCTCGGTGCGGCAAAAGCTGTCGGTCAGGGTGTCGCTGAGTGCCGGTTGCCCCGGCGCGCCCATGATCACCGGGGCCATGGCGCTGGACCAGCCCAGGTAGTTGCTGTCGAGGGTGTCGAGCAGCTCATCGATATCGCTGCGCTTGAAACCGCCCACGTAACCGTCCGTATCGATATAGCGCGGCGACGGGCCGATCATCACATGGGCCGCGATACGCCCTGGCGCCAGGCGGTCGGCGAGGGTGCCGATCATTGCACTGACCGAATGCCCGACCAGAATCACCGGGCCCTCGGCATAGGCGTCGATAATCTCGTTCAAGTCGTGGGCGTAGCCGTCCAGCGTGCCGTACTTGGTCTTGTCGAACGCGCTCAGGTCCGACAGGCCCGCGCCCACCAAGTCATAGAGCACTACGCGAAAGTGCTCTAGAAACGGTGGCGCCAAGTCGTTCCACATGGCCTGGTTGCAGCCGAAACCGTGGGAGAACACCAGGGTCGAGGTCCCGTTGCCCATGACGTTGACGTTGTTGCGGTGACGTAGATCCATGGGCATCTCAAGATTATGGCGTATCGCTATTGGCGGCCAGTTTAGATAGTCAAGCGCTTTGGGTCACGCGTTATAGCGCCGATGGGGTAAAGTCGGCGTCTTCAGGAAGAAACCTCAGGTAACAAATATGATGCGTCGGTTGCGGCAAACACTTTTGAGTCTGCTGGTGCTTGTGTGTGCCAGCCTGTTGCTGACCGTTCGCGCCGAGACTTCTCCCATCGGCGTCGCCTTGGACCAGCGGGTGATCGACCTGACCGATACCTTGGACGCCGCTACTACCGCCCGCCTCAAGCAACAATTGGCTGACTTGGAACAGCGCAAAGGCGCGCAAGTCGCCGTGCTGTTGGTGCCCACCCTAGGCGGCGCGGACCTTGAGGACTATACCAATCAACTGTTCCGCGCCTGGAAGCTGGGGCGCAAGGACGTTAACGACGGCATCCTGTTGCTGGTGGCCAAGGACGATCGCAAGGTGCGCATCGAAGTGGGCTACGGCCTTGAAGGCACGGTCACCGACCTGCTGGCGCACCGCATCATCGCGGAACATATCACCCCGGCTTTTCGCCAGGGCGACTATGCAGGAGGGATACAACAAGCGGTCGATGACCTGATCACATTAGTGGATGGCGGCGATCTGCCGGCGGTCGCCGGTTCGGCCATCGCGCCCGGCGCTATCGCAGTGTTGCTGGCATTTATCCTCGGCGCCATCGCTGGTGTGCTGCTCGCGGCGCGCAAGGTAGGTTGGCGCGCTGCGCTGATCGCCACACTGGTGATTACCGTCGGATTGGCGATCTTTGCCGGTGGCCGCGAATGGCCTATGTACCTGCTGGTGGTGCCGCTGACCCTGTTGATCGGCGGCGCGACGTTCGGTGCATTGTGGCTGGCGCGCGCAGCCTTCTACGCTGTGATAGGGCTGTTGACCTATATCCTCGGGGTGGTGATAGCGAACCGGTTTGTGGACCTCAGTTATGTCCATTGGCTGGCGTGGCCGCTGGGTGGCCTGGTGGTCCTGGGGTTGTACGTCCTGCTGTTTCTGCTGATCAAGGCTTCCTGGAAGAACAGCCCGCGCGGGTTCCTGCTGCGATTGTTTGCGGTGGCGGCGATCTACGCAGCGGCGGGGCTGCTGCTGGGGCACGGCGCCCAGGGCTGGCTGATCGCGGTGCCGATCGCATCGTTTCTGGCGCTGTTTGTGTTTATCCAAAGCAGCGCGGGGACCGGGTCGGGTGGCGGGTCAAGCTCCAGCAGCTCCAGTTCGAGTTCAAGTTCCAGCAGCAGTTCATCCGGTGGTGGCGGTTCCAGCGGCGGTGGCGGGGCGTCGGGGAGTTGGTGAAGTCACGCCAGCGTTCACAGGGTCTTGGACAAGAACACCCGGCTACTGCCGACGGGGTCACACGGGATCTCGCCAAACCGCACCCACCCGTGTTTTTCGTAGAACCCCGGCGCCTGGAAACTGAGGGTATACAGCACCGCCTGCCGGCAGCCTCGGCGCCGGGCTTCATCCTCGAAAGCGTGCAGCAACTGTCGGCCCAACCCGGCACCGCGCAGTGAGTCGGGCAGGTGAAACAGATCGAGGAACGCCATGCCGAGGGTGGTTTTACCGCTGATGCCGCCAAGGATTTGCTGGGTGTCCGGATCTTTGATCAACAGCGTGAGCGGCACGCGGTCGTTGTAACCGGTGATGGCCTCGTTGAACGCGGCCAGACCGCCACCCAGAATGCGCTCGGCTTCGGGGTTGGGTTGGTCGCTGATTTCAATGCGCGGTGCGGTCATCATCGATCCTCCCTGGATTACAGCGCCATCACCATCTCATGCCACGCCATCCCGCCGTGATCCGAAGGCGATGGCCGTACATAGGTGTAACCCATGCGCGTATACAGCGGCACGTGCTGCTCTTTGCACATCAAATGAATCGTCTGTTTGCCCATGACGCGCATGTGCTGCACGAACTCGGTCATCAGCACGTTGGAATAGCCGTGGCCCTGATGTGCCGGGTCGACCACCACCGACATGATCACCACATTCGGCGCCTCGGGCGCATGGCCAACCAACTCCTTGAACGCCTCGTCCGACATCACCACCTGATGGGCGCAGCCGCTGTTGATAAACCCCACCACCTCGCCATCCGCCTCCAGGATCAGAAAGCCCTGGGGGTACTGCGCAATGCGCGTGGCGATCTTTTCCAGCGTCGCGGCTTCGTCGCCTTCGTAGGCGGCGATTTCGATTGCATAGCAGCGAGCGGCATCAGTGGGGAGGGCGTTGCGCAGGGTTAGGGCAGGCATGGGTGTTTCCTGGGACATTGAGCGAAAGGCCACATCATAGCGGCCTCGCTGGGCCTCTGCGCTGAACAGGGCTCAAAAAATGGGAAGGGGCTTGTTCGCGTCAAGCATGGTAACGGATACTTTTTCGACGATTTTGGCCATGGTCGTCGACGTCAAGCAGGCAGTGTGAAACCTGACGGTAACCGAGATACCAATGTGGGAGGGGGCTTGCCCCCGATGGCGGCGTGTCGGTCAGCGCATCTATCACTGAACCCGCGCCGCATACCATTGGCGAAACCAGGCTTACCAACTACGCACGGATAGCGACCGTTATTCATTCACCCGAGCGGGTATGAATACGTATGAAGGAAGGACCTCATGCTGGAAATAAAATGCGCCACCCTCAACGATGCCGATGCCGCGTTTGACATCCGCCGCGAAGCCATCCGCAGCCAATGCGTCGGCGCCTACACCGCTGAACAAATGGCACTCTGGACGCGTGGCAACGCTGAGGACGGCTACAGCGCACTGATGGACAGATCGTTTTATCTGGGCTGGTTCAACGACGAGCCTGTCGCCACCGGCATGCTTGACCTGGACAACAACGAAATCGGTGCGCTGTTCGTGTTGCCCGCTTTCACCGGGCGTGGCTATGGCAAGGCGATGCTGGATCACCTTGAAAGTCTCGCGCGGGAACTGTCGATTGAAGAGGTGGTGCTGGATGCGACGTTGAACGCCGCGAGTTTCTATCGAGCATGTGGTTATGTCGGGGATGAACAGGCCATTTACCACTCACCGTCGGGGTTGCAGTTGGCGTGTATCCCGATGAAGAAGCGGGTTGGCCGAACCGATGGCCTGATGAGCGAGGGCCATAGGTTTGTTACGCAATAATTGGCTCCGCTCGTCACTCGCCACGGCTCGTCAATTTCAGCCGATGTTATAGCCCCGGCGTTTTTTTACCATTTGATCGCGCCGGCAGGCCTTAGGAGAATCTGCATGAACCTCTACATCGCAGGCTACGAGGGACTGACCATCGACGCATTCATTGCACGACTCAAGCAGGCCGGGATCGACAGAGTGCTGGATGTGCGTGAATACCCGTTATCGCGGAAAAAAGGTTTTTCCAAAAATGCCTTTGCCCGGGATCTGGCCGCACAGGGGATCGCTTATGAGCATAATCGGTCGCTCGGCTGCCCAAAGCCCATACGCAAGCAGTACAAGGAAGACGGTGATTGGACAACCTATGCGCGCGAGTTCAGGGCTTATATCCGCACCCAAGGCACGGTGTTGAACGAGCTGGTTTGCAATGCAGCCCAGCAGCGGATTTGTATGGTCTGTTATGAGGCGGACGCCCGTTTTTGCCACCGCAGTTTGATCGCTGAAGCCGCGCTGGAATTGAAGCCCTCGCTCGACATTCAACACCTACCCTTCAAAACAACGCTATTTGATGATCGTCTTCTTTCTGTGGCTTAGGCGGATAAATCAGGCTCACGATCAACCACTGGTTGATTGCAGCTTGTCAATTTCCTCCGAAGTCCATGCTTGCGAGGCTGATTTCTGAATGCGAAGTGCGGTGACGCGTGCAGGTTTGATCAGGCCTAGCGTGACGTTATGCTCAGCCCTGGCTTTATCCAAGGCGTCAAAATTCTCATAAATTTTCAGCCTGTCCAGCAACACCCGCCGCTCGCACCAATCACCTGCGGGCAAAACTCTCCCCGCACAAATGCTGTCCACACCGATCAATATCCGAACTTTGCGTTTCATGCGGGCCATATCCAGACGTCTTATTTGAACTGTATCCAGAGACCGGAAAACTGCCAGATAGACGTGTAACCGCATATGCAGATCGCCTGCATCACCGCTATGTCAGTTCACGCAAAGGTCGGTATCAGTCGCGCATACAGGCGCGCAGGCGGTTGATGACCTGCGCGACGGACGGACCTTGAGTCGCCGGCGTCGTCGGACTCTCGCCGAACTCGCGCCATACAAATAGCGTCAGCTCAGCCCCGTCGGTCACTAGTTGGGTCGGGTTATGCGAGCCAAAGCGTTGCAACTGCCGATAACGTTCATCCTGCCAGAACGCGTCTTCCACCCAGTCGTACACCGGGATCAAATGAAAATGCAACGGGAAGCCCGGCATATGCCCATAGCGGCTGATATAGAGCCACTTTGGCCGCAACTGCGTCTCCATAATCCGCTGGGCTCTCGCCAGCAATCCCCCCAGTTCGGCCAGTGCGGCGTCGGGCATGTCGGCAAGAGAATCTATCGGCGCCTTGGCGCCCAGCATCAAGTAACCCGGTAGCCTGGACGTCAGGTGATGATTGAGCTGCCAATGGTCGGTCTCAAACAAGACGTAAGCGGGGTCGATCAGCATCAGCATGTCTCCTCGGAGATGGGCGAGCAGAATAACAAGCACGCTTGCCTGTATGCCGCAAAACCACTCCATCTGTGTCTACCCGCCCCCCAATCAGCCAGTTAGCCTCAAGCCACCCTAACCCACGACCGAGTCCCCCATGGATCTTACCGCCGTCCCGTTTTGCACCACCGATTGGTCCACTGTTGAACCGGTCATCTACCCCGGTGTGACCGGTAGCGCTACCTGGCGCACCGGGCACTTTGGTACGACTCGCGTGCGTATGGTGGAGTACAGCGCCGGGTACCTGGCGGATCACTGGTGCACCCGTGGGCATGTGTTGCTGTGTCTGGAAGGCGAGTTGCACACCGAGCTGGCGGATGGGCGTCGGTTTACGTTGACGGCCGGGATGAGTTATCAGGTGGGCAATGAGATGGAAGCGCACCGTTCATCGACGCTGCACGGTGCGAAGCTGTTTATCGTGGATTGATGGGCGGGTTGAGGTGAGCCAACCCTTACCGAACGGGTGCAATCAATGCTTATGGCTAGGGGCCATGCCGTCCACGCCACGAGCGATAGCCTTGACTTCAACGGCTTGCTGTTCGCCCTTGGCGTTTTCCACGGTCAGGGTCAGCGGCACCGGGTCGCCTTCTTTGATCTGGCCGGTCAGGCCCATCAGCATCACGTGGTAACCATTGGGGTCGAGGGTGACGGCTTTGCCGGCAGGCAGGGCCACCGAGTCCACCGGGCCCATGCGCATCACGTCGTCTTGCATGCTCATTTCATGGATCTGCACGTCCTTGGCCACCGGCGAGGCCACGCGCAGCAGCTTGCTGTCGACGTCGGCGGTGACGGTCATGAATGCGCCGCTGGCGGGTTGGCCCGGGACGGTCGCGCGGACCCAGGCGTCGCTGACCTGCACCTGGGCGCTGGCGTGGGCGGCGAGGCCCAGCAGGGTCAGGCCGAGGGTGAGGCGCTTGAGGTGTTGAACGGCAGTCATTAGCAGACCTCCATGACGGTGAGCAGGTCTTCTGCGCACTCTTGAGCGGTAAGGGATGCCTGGAGCCCCAGGCGCAGGTTGCCACGGGTGTCGAAGACAAAACTGGTGGCGGTATGGGACAGGGTGTAGGTGTCGCCGGCCGGGATCTTTTCATAAAAGATGCCGAATTCCTTGGCGGCCACGGCGATTTCTTCCGGGGTGCCGTACAGCGCTTCGAAGCTGGGGTCGAAGGCCTTGACGTACTTGTCGAGAATCTCCGGCGTGTCGCGCTCTGGGTCCAGGGTGATAAAGATCACCTGCATGATCTCGCCGTCGCGGCCCATCAGCTTCTTGGCCTGGGCAGCGCGGGCGAGGGTGGTGGGGCACACCGCCGGGCATTGGGTAAAGCCGAAGAACACTACCGGCATCAGGCCGCGATAGGAACTGAGGGTGACCGTCTCGCCCTCGGTGTTCTTGAGCTTGAACGTGCGACCCATGATCTTGTCGCTCAAGTCCTTGCCGTACTTGAAGTTCAGTTTGGGGCTATTGTCACAACCGGCCAGCAGGCCCAGGCCCAACAAGCCCATACCGGTCAGGACCTTGCGGCGGGTGAATAACGTACTCATCAACTGTGCATCCTGTGAAACGCCTGCATTGCGCTGGATCTACCCATCAGGCCGTGAAAAAGCAGGCATTTGAAGTAAGAAACGAGGAGGGCGGCAAGTCTACCAACCCACGCCGGCCTGCGTAATCTGCGACGTTCTGCCACAGGGGCGCGTCGCGCTTCATCCGTCGGCGGCTGGGATGGTAGAGTCGCGGCCATGAAATTGAGCCTGCCCGACCGTTCGCTGATCGCCTGGATCCTGTACTGCTGCGTGCTGATGAACCTGTTCGTGTGCGGTTTGAGCCATGGTCAGATGCTCGGCCAGCAGCTCAATGGAATCGGCGGGGCGTTCTGTTCGGTGGACGGCAAACCGGCGCCACTTTCCGATAAAGGGTCGGGCGACGCGGCTTCCAGCAACATTTCGAACTACTTTGCCTGCCCGGTGTGCGCCGCCTTGACCGTCGCCCTGGTGTTCCTGATCGGCTTGGCCTGGCTGCTCGGCCTGGGTCAAACCCCGCGCGCAGCCCATGCCCAGCGCAACAAAGCGCCGCCGCGCTACGCCTGGCCCTCGGCCAACCCCCGCGCTTCTCCCGCCTGCTGACGTGTGCCTTGGGCCCCTGTGACCAGGGGGCGTTCTATCGTCACGAGTGTGAGTGCGTTCATGAATCATCCATCGCCAGCCGGCGCCGTGCGCCTGCGCGCAGCACCGGCGCCTGCGCAATACCCCAGTAATGCCCGCTGTTTCGTCCACCTGAACGCGCGTCTGTTGCCGTATTGGCACAGCCTGTTCGACATCTGCCCGGCGCTGCTCAAGCTCGACCCACCCGAAGGCCTGAACCTGTTTCGCAGCTTTATGACCTGGGCCTACCGCAACCAGCCGGCCGCGGATTGGACCTACCACCTGAACGTGTGCCGTTGGTTGCTCGGCTCGGCCTACCGCACGCGCATCAATGAGGAACCCATCGAAGCGTTCATGGCCGCCGCTGCGGCGAGTTGGATCAATACCGACCACAGCCAGGCCGAGGGCATCGTGCTGGCGTGGCGCGCGCTGCGGGTATTCGATTGGAAAGTCACGCCGCCCGCCGCCGTTGAACAACCGCCATTGCCAGCGTCCGGCTGGGATTTCGTCTGGAGCCCGCTGAGCCGGCGCGGTGAGTGCTACGGCTGGCAGGTGCTGACTTGATCGGCATCAAGGTGGCCCGCCGCCGCGCGCGCCACACTGCAATCCCGGTGCGATCTGTGAGGCCATCATGCTCTATCTGCTGTTTCTGTTGACCCACCTGTTCGCGGCGCTGATCTTTATCGGCACGGTGTTTTTCGAAGTGCTGATTTTGGCCAAGGTGCAGGCGCAATTGCCCGCCCGGGCGCGGGTGTTGGTGGAACAAGGCATCGGCCGCCGCGCCCGGGCGCTGATGCCGTGGGTGCTGTTGGTGCTGTTCGGTGCCGGTCTCGGCATGGTCTGGCTGCGATACCTGCCGGTGCTGGCCGCGCCTACGGCGTCGTCCTTTGGCATGTTGCTGTCGCTCAAACTGCTACTGGCCGCCAGTGTGCTGCTGCATTTTGTGACGACCTTACTGCTTATGCGCCGTGGCCGCGCCAGCGAGCGCTACCTGCGCGGGGTACACCTGAGCCTGTTTGGGCATATGGTCGCCATCGTGCTGTTGGCCAAGAGCATGTTCTACCTCAGCTGGTAGGGCCCTTGATGCACATCAAGGTGCGTCGAGGCCCGCCGCCGGACAATGGCTCACCGCCCCTTGATCCGGAGCCTGCCATGCACACTGTCATCCCCCTCGCTCGTCACGGTCCAGGCGTGCTGGACCTGAATGGCCAGGCCGATATCCGCCGTTTCCACCCTGGCATAGGCTCCCTGGATATGTTGCGCGCCCTGCGCACCAGCCGCCAACGGCAACGCCCGCTGGCCGTGACCCTGCATTGGCCGGCCAACCCACCGAGTGACGAATACCCACGCAGCCTGGCCCAAGAGATCCAGCTGGTCGGCTGCCACCTGGGCGCTCGCCAGCCGCTGGAGTACTTCCAGTGGCGCGGCGCGGCGAGCATCGGCGCGGTACAAACACTGATGGCGGCCATGCGCGAGCGCTTTCATTTTCTCGCTCCTGGCCGCGGTGACTACGGCATCGACCTCGACCCGTACCACACCGATTGGGCCGGCATGGGTCTGCTGCGCGACCTGGGCTTCAACCACGTCTGTATCGGCGTGCCCGACGCGCGCGCCGAAGGGGCGCACGCCCTGGCCTGGTACCGCGACCCAGCGCCGATCCAGTCCTTGATCGATGCGGCGCGCACTTTCGATTTCCGTTCGGTCAGCGTCGATCTCGGCTACGGCAGCGCTTGGCAGACCCTCGCCAGCTTCGATACCAAGCTCGCCAGCCTGATCGCCCTGGAGCCGGACCGCCTGCAGGTGTTTGACTACGCCCGGCCGCCCAGCCGTTATCTGGCCCAGCCTGCCCAGGCGCAATGCAGCGCGGCGGATAAAGCCGAAATGCGCCAGTTGTGCTTCGAGCGCCTCGGCGCGGCGGGTTACCACTACATCGGCCTGGGCCTGTTTGCCCGTGGCGACGACGACCTGATCCAGGCCCAGGAGCGCGGCCGCCTGAGCCGCACCAGCGAAGGCTTCACCCTGCACGGTTATTGCGACCATATCGGCCTGGGCCTGGGCGCCATCAGCCAGATCGACGGCCTGTGCGCGCAAAACAGCAGCACCGAACCGGCCTACGCCCAAGCCCTGCACAATGGCCAGCTCCCTACCTGCCAGGGCTGGCAACGCCAGGTCGGCGACGGGTTGCGCGAATACGTGGTGGAGCGCTTGGCCTGCGACCTGGAACTGGATATCCAGGCCATCGAGCGGCGTTACGGGTTGGTGTTTTCCCAGTATTTCGCCACGCTCTGGCCGCTATTGGAGCAATGGGCGCGGGACGGCCTGATCGAATTGTCGGCGCAGTTTCTGTGTGTGCTGCCGGACGGGCGCCGGCAGGTGGATGAGCTGTGTGGGTTGTTCGAACAGGCCTAGTGGGAAGTGCCCTCGGCGAATTCGATTTTATTGCCCACGTTGTATTTGCCCGACGGCTTGTTCATGGGCAGGCGCTTGACCTCCTTGAGGGTTTGGCTGTCGTAAACGATCAACGCGCCGTCCGTGGCCCAGATGCTCAGTAACACGTAGCGCCCGTCGCGGGTGAATTCCACATGGGCGGCGGTCTTGCCCGGCACCGGGCGCAAGGTGTGGGAGATTTCCAGGGTCTGTTTGTCGATCAGGTGGATGGCGTCGTTGTCCGGGCCGAAGAACACGTCGCTCCACACATAGCGTGAGTTCACATGGCTGCGCATAAAGAAGCCTGGACCCAGGGTGGGAATCTGTTTGATCAGCGCCCAGGTGTTCAGGTCGATCACCGAGATTTGCCCTTTGCTGATATTCGGTGTGGCGAACACCCAGTGCCCATCGCGTTGCCAATAGGTGCCCGAGCCCAGGTGCGGCATGCCCGCCAGCGGGATATCGGTGACCACCGCGCCGCTGTCCAGGTCGATTACCTGGCCGCCCCCGGCCTTGCGCGAGGTGGCGACCAACTGTCGGTAGTCGGGAGAAAACGAAAAGTCATCGAGCACGTCCTGGGCCTGGATGCGCCGGGGCTCGAAGCGCGGTTGCGCGTCGGCATACGCCAGTTCCCACACCTCGTTCAGATCCTTGAGCGCGACGATAAAGCTGTTGCGCGGCGGTGCGGTATACACGGCGCTGACCCGCGAACCGGTGTCCAGGATCTTGACCAGCGACAGATCACGCGCATCCAGCAGCACCAGATTGCCCGGCAGGTAGTTGCCCGCCAGCACCCAGCGCCCGTCTTTGCTCACCGCCAGGTTGCGAGTGTTGAGGCCGACGCGGGTTTCGGCGATCAGCTTGAGGTTATGCAGGTCGTATTGGCTGATCCAGCCGTCCCGGGAGGCGAAGTACACAAAGCGCCCATCCGGGGAAAACTTCGGCCCGCCGTGTACCGCGAAGTGGGTGGGGAAGCGGTCCAGCACATTGAAAGTGTCACCGTCGAGAATGTCCATGTGGTGATCCCCCGATTCCACCACCACAAACAGGTTGAGCGGGTCGGCGTGGTGCTGCGGGGTAGTCGGCAGTTGGCTCAGGTCCGCCAGTACGGTGTGGCTGGCGCGGATCGCCTGGGCATCCCAGGTCGGTGGCGATGCCGGCGGCTGTTGCAGAAAATCCGCCAGGCCGTCGATGCGCGCGCTGTCCAATTGCGCGGCGAATCCGGCCATTTGGCTGGCGGGTCGGCCGTCGCGTATCACCTGGCGCACCTCGTCGGGCTTGATCCGCCCCAGGCTCTCAGGCAGCAACGCCGGGCCGCTGGCACCGATGCGGTTGAGGCCGTGGCACTGCTCGCAGTACTGGCGGTAATCCTCGGCCGGCGTACCGTGGGCGACGTTGGCCCACAACAGCGGCACCAGCAGCAGGCGTTTCATACCGCCACCGCTGCGCGCGGCGCTGCCAGGCTGGCCGGGAAGTGCAGGGCGGCGCCGGCGAACAGGTCCACGACCTGGCCGATCACCGTCAGGGTTGGCACGCCGGGTTCGCAGTCGGCGGCCAGGGTCGGCAACTGGCGCAAGGTGCCACGGGCCACCTGTTGATCGGCGCGCGCACCGTTGCTGATCAGCGCCGCCGGGGTATCCGCCGACAAACCGGCAGCCATCAGGTGTTCGGCGATCAGCGCCAGGTTCGACAGGCCCATATAGAACACCAGGGTCTGGCTCGGCTCGGCAAGGCTGGCCCAGGGTAATTTCAGCGCACCGTCGCGCTGCAGGTGCCCGGTGACGAAACGGCACGAGTTGACCAGATCGCGATGGGTCAACGGGATTCCGGCGTAGGCGCTGCACCCGGACGCGGCGGTGATCCCTGGCACCACTTGGCACGGAATATCCCGCGCCAGCAGGTATTCGAGCTCCTCGGCGCCGCGCCCGAAAATAAACGGGTCGCCGCCCTTGAGGCGCACCACGCGCTGGCCTTCGCCGGCCAGTTCCGCCAGCAGTTCGTTGAGTTGATCCTGGGGCAGGCTGTGATGGCCGCTGGCCTTGCCCACGTAATGGCGGGCGCAGGTGAGCGGGATCAGCGTGAGCAGTTCGGCGCTGATCAGCCGGTCGAACACCACGGCATCGGCCTGCATCAGCAGGCTCCAGGCGCGCAAGGTAAGCAGGCGTGGGTCGCCGGGTCCGGCGCCCACCAGCGCGACTTCACCGGGATGCAAAGGGCTGTGCAGGCTGGGGGGGAGGGCAGTGGTGTGCATGGGACATCCTTGGTCGATCATCAGGAGCGCTGCCCCGGTTGTGTCACCGGGTGGAGCACGGAATCAGGTTGGGCGAGCGCGTGGCAATTTCATCGTCGCTCAGGTAGCAACCCGGGTCCGGGCCCCACAGGTCGCCATCGGCCCAGGCGCGGGTACGGGTGTTGCCGTTGCAGATCGGCAGCCAGCGACACTCGGCGCAGCGCCCGCCGATGCGGCGCGGGTATTCGCGCAGGCGCTGCAGCAAGGGGTCGGGTTGGTCGAGCCAGAGCTGGCGGAATGTGGTGTTGCGCACATTGCCCACCGAGTGCTGCCACCAGTAGGTGTCCGGATGCACCTCGCCGGTGTTGTCGATATTGGCGATGCCGCTGCCCGACGCATTGCCGCCCCAACCGTGCAACAGGTGCTCCAGCTGCGGGTAGTGCTCGGGCAGATGGCGATGTACCCATTGCAGCAACAGCACCGCGTCGGCGTCGTTGTTGCCGCTGACAAAATCGCTGGCCACGCCGTTTTCGATGTCCTCCCAGGCTTGCTGGAAAATCAGCGCCATGGCGTCGCGGCTGATCTGCCGGTGCGCGTCCAGTTGGCGGCTGCGCTTGCCGCGCCCGCTGTAGTTGAGGTGCGACAGGTAGAACTTCTGCACGTCGTAAGCGCGCATCAGTGCGAGCAATTGCGGCAGCTGCGCGTGGTTGTCCTGGGTCAGGGTGGTCCGCAGGCCCACGCGAATGCCGGCTTCGCGGCACAGACGTATGCCGTGCAACGAGCGCTGGAAGCTGCCGTGTGACTGGCGAAAGGCATCGTGGGTCGCCTCCAGGCCATCGATACTGATGCCCACGTAGTCGAAATGCGCGTCGGCAATCTGCTGGATATTGCGCTCATCAATCAGCGTGCCGTTGGTGGACAACGCCACGAAAAAGCCTTTGTCGCGGGCGTAGGCGCTCAGCTGGAATATATCTGCGCGCAGCAGCGGCTCGCCGCCGGAAAGGATCAGTACGCGCACGCCGGCTTCGTGCAGGTCATCGATCACCCGCAGCGCGGTGGCGGTGTCCAGCTCATCGCGGAACACACTGTCGGCGCTGGTGGCGTAGCAATGCTTGCAGGTCAGGTTGCACCGGCGCAGCAGGTTCCAGATCACCACTGGCGGCCGCTTGCTGCCGGGGGCCGAGACGCGCGGCGCCGGGCATTGGCCGGCCAAAGTGCGCAAGTACTGACTGATTCGCAGCATGGGCTATTCCTTTTTCAGTGCGCCGGCGGCAAGCGCAGGCCGGTTTTTTTCAGGATGCGACTGCTCACCAGCATCTCGTCGGCGCGGCAGGCATCGGCAAGCAAAAAACGCAGGTGCTCGCGGTAGCTGTCGATTTCTTCACGGCTGCGCCCATGCACCATGGCGAACAGGTTGTAGGGCCAGCCCGCGCGCCGGGGGCGGCGGTAGCAGTGGCTCACGAACGGCTGCGCGCCTATCAGTTCGCCCAGGCGTGGCAGTTGCTCGTCGGCCACGTCCCACACAGTCATGCCGTTATGCCGATAGCCCAGGCGGTAATGGTTGGGCACCGCCGCGATACGCCGGATCACGCCCTCGGCTTGCAGGCGCTTGAGCAGATCGAGAGTCGACTCGACGCTGATCCCCAACTGCTCGGCCAGCCACGCCCACGGGTCTTCCAGCAGCGGCAGGCCGTCTTGGGTGAGGGCGATCAGGCGCAGGGCCAGGGGGCTGTCAGACCGGGAAATGCAGACCGACATGGTAGGTGTGCTCCTTGGGCAGGTTGAGCACCGTCAACCCGGTCAGGGTTTCGATGCGCGACAGGGTGGCGTCGAGTTCCTCAGGGCTGGCGCAGGCCAGCACGAACCACATGTTCCAGGCATGTTCGCGGCGGTAGTTGTGGGCCACCTGGGGCAGGGCGTTGAGCTGCTCGGCGACGGCATCGAAGCGCGCCTCGGGCACTGTTAGCGCGGCCAAGGTGAACGCCCCGCCGACGCGCTCGATATCAAACATCGGGCCGAACCGGGTGAGCACGCCGTCTTCAAGCAACGCGTGCAGGCGGTCGAGTACCTCACCGGGGGCGCAGCCCAGTTCCTGCGCCACTGACTGCCAGGGCTGACGCACCAGGGGCAGGCCGTGCTGCAGGCGATTGATCAATTGGCGATCCCGTTCATCCATGGGCCCACACCTGCGACGGTGGCGGCGCAAAACGTCCGCCGCATTGTTTGAACGCGTGGGTACTGAACAGCACCTGGTGGGGAAGGTCGTTGAGCAGGTGCTCGGCCAATAGCGTCTCGATGTGCGCCTCGACCACCGCCCGCTCGCGGCCGTGGACCATACAAAACAGGTTATAGCGCCACTGCGGCAGGCGGCGCGGACGCTGGTAACACAGGTTCACCCCCGGCGCGCGGCCCAGGCGCTGGCCGACGTTATCCACCAAGGCATCCGGCACATCCAGCACCAGCATGGCGTTGGCCACAAAACCCAGGGCGCGATGGTTAAGCACCAGCCCGACGCGCCGGAACAAGCCTTGTTCATGCCAGTGCTGCATTTGCTGCAACACCTGGTCGTGATGGGCACCGATCTGCTCCGCCAGCGCGTCGTAAGGCCGCGAGACCCGTGGCAAACCGCGCTCCAGGCACTGGCGCAGGTCGAGCATCTGCTCCTGGGTCAGCGGCGCGATCACGGATGCCCTCCCAGGGAGAACCCGAGGTCGATGCGGTAGGCGCTGAGCATCGGCAGATCCAGCGGTGTCAGGCCGGTGTCTTGTTCCAGCTCATCGAGGATCTGCTGTAGATGTTGACGGTGCGGGCCGGTCACCACGAACCACAGGTTGTAGTGATGCTCGCGGGCGTAGTTGTGATTGACTTCCGGGTATTGGCTGACCCGCGCCGCCACCTGTTCCAGGCGTTCGGCCGGGACTGCCAGGGCGGCCAGGGTGCTGGCACCGGCGCGGGTATGTTCGAACACCGGGCCGACGCGCGAGAGGGCGCCGGCCAGTTCCAGGCGTTGCAGGCAGGTCATCAGTTCGGCCTCGCTGCACTTCAAGACCTGGGCCATTTCCCGGTACGGTTCGGCGCACAGCGGCATGCCGTGCTGGTAGCGTTCGATCAAGTGCTGGCTGAGTCGATCAAGGTCCATCTCAATACCCCATTTTTTGTGCACGAGTGCTGAAGAAAATTCCGCTGGGGCTCAAGGCCGGCAAGGTCTTGAGCAAAGTCATTCGATACGGGTCCCAGACCTGCACCTGCTCGCCGTCGCGCACCGACAGCCACAGCTGTTCGCCGCGCCCGGTGAACTCCATGTGCAGCACGCCGGGGCCGGGGCGCAGGTCGGCGATCACTTGATGGGTTTCGCTGTCGATCACCTGCACGCGGTCGTTGTCCGGGTAGGCGAAATTGACCCACAGCTGGCGCCCATCCGGCCGTGCGGTGACGAAGATCGGCTGGCCGGCCACGGCGATCGCGGCGCTCTGCTGCCAACTGCGCGCGTCCATCACCAACACCTGGTGTTGGCCCACGGCGGGCACGAACGCCTGGTTGTCGGCTACGGCCCAGCCTTCCAGGTGCGGCATTTTGTAAACCGGCAACTTGGCCTGCCCGCGTCCGTAGTCCTTGAGTACCCGTTGCACACCGCGCTCCGGGTGCCACAGGTCGAGCTGGGCCATGCCGTCCTCGCCGAACAGACCGGCCATGTAGTAGCGACCGTCGGCGGTGATCAGTGCGTCATAGGGCTGCTCGCCGATGCCGGTGAAACGGGTGAGGGTTGGGGTGTTGCCGTGGCTGAAGTCCGCGCTCCAGATCTCGCCGGTGTCGAACAGGCTGAACACGAAACGCTGCCCCGGCGCGTCCACCAGCCCCACCACCCGCGAGCGTTTGCCGTTGGCCAGGGGCGTGGCGGGAATGTCGGCGACCTGCTTCAAGGTGACGGCATCGAACACCTTGACCCCGCCCGGCTGGTAGTTGGACACGGCAATCAGGCGGCCATCCTGGCTGATCGCGCCGCCAATACTGTTGCCGCCCTGGATGATGCGTTTAGCGATGCGCTGGGTCAGCAAGTCGACCTTGGTCAAGCCGCCGTCGCGGGCAAACACATAGGCATAGCGTTGGTCGCGGGAAAACACCGCCGAGGCGTGGGACAGATCGCCCAGCCCTTCGATGCGCGCCAGCTCGGTCATGCCGCTGCTTTCAACGATCTGCACACTGCCGCTGGCACGTTCGATCACCAGGCCCAGATCACCGCTGCCGCGCAGCGTCGGTTGGGCACAGGCGCCGAGCAGCAGGCACAGGGAGAACACGGCGGGTCGCATCATGGGGTGGGGCGTCCTTGCAGCAGGCGGTCGGCCAGCCAGGCAATATCGCCGGCGCTGAGCAGTGGGCCCCAGCCGGGCATGGCGCGGGCTGGGCGACCGTAAGTGATGGTGGCGATCAGGCTGGCGCGGGGTTGGCCGGCCAGGGCCTGGGGCGTGAGGGGCGGGCCGAGGCCGCCGGTCAGGTGCAGGCCATGGCAGGCGCCGCAGTCCTGAGTCAGCAGGTGTTCGAGGCGGGCGGCGTCGGGTGTCGCCGTCGCCCACGCGGGAATCAGCATGAGCACCGCCATGGCCGAACCGAACATCGATGCTTTCATGGCGTGCTCCTTGTGGTTATTTCAAGCTCAGGACCCAATCGGCCAACACCTTGGCTTCTTCATCGGTGACCTGGTTCGGCGGCATCGGGATCGGCCCCCAGTTACCCTGGGTGCCGTTCTTGATATGACTGGCCAGGGTCGCGGCGGCGTCTTTCACGCCGGTGTTCTTGGCGGCGACATCCTTCATGGCCGGGCCTACCAACTTGCTGTCCAGGGTGTGGCAGCCGACACAGGGTTTACTGTTGAACAGGGCTTGGCCGTCTTGAGCCAGGGCCGGCTGCAGGCTGAACGCAGCGCTGCAAGCCAGCAGTGCGAGGAGCATATTTTTCATGGGCGGACCTCGTGTTGATGGGGCTCAATAAATGTCGTGTTGGGTGTTGTAAACGTTGAATTTGCCGGTTGGGGTGATCAGGCGTTTGTCCTTGATCACCTGCTTGAGCTTCAGGGTTTTGTCATCGATCACCACCAGCGCCGATTCTTCGGTCTGGCCGTTCCACACCGAGAACCACACCTCGTCGCCGGCCTTGTTGTATTCCGGTTGCACCACGCGCAGAGCGCCTTGCTTGATCCCCGAGTATTCGGCGATCGGCAGCACGGTGTAGCCCTTGTCGAGCTGGTTGATATCGAACACCGCCACCGACTGGCTGAGCTTGGCGTCGGGGTTGAGAGTGGTGTCCACGTACAGGTGATGGGAGTTGGGGTGGGTCTTGATAAACAGCGAACCGCCGCCCTGGCCCTTGAGGGTTTCCACCTGTTTCCAGGCGTATTGCGGGTGCTTGATCGGGTCGGTGCCGATCACCGAAATACCGCCGTCGCCCAAGTGGCTGGTGGCCCACACCGGCCCGTAGGTGGGGTGGATAAAGTTGGCGCCACGCCCGGGGTGCGGGGTCTTGCCCACGTCCACCAGCGCGGCGAGGGTGCGCGCCTTGGAGTCGATCACCGCCACCTTGTTCGAGTTGTTGGCCGCCGTGAGGAAGTAGCGGTGGGTGCTGTCCCAGCCGCCGTCGTGCAGGAACGGCGCGGCGTCGATGGTGGTGATGGTGAGGTTCTTGATGTCCTGGTAGTTGACCAGCATGACCTTGCCGGTTTCCTTGACGTTGACGATGAACTCCGGCCACTCATGGGACGCGATGATCGCCGCCACACGGGGTTCTGGGTGGTACTCCTGCTTGTCGACGGTCATGCCGCGGGTGGAGACGATCTGCTTGGGTTCCAGGGTTTCGCCGTCCATCAGGGTGAACTGCGGCGGCCAGTAGGCCCCGGCAATCGTGTACTTGTCTTCGTAGCCCTTGAACTTCGAGGTCTCCACCGACCGCGCCTCGATGCCCACCTTGATTTCGGCGACTTTGGTGGGCTCGGCGGGCCACAGGTCGATCATGTCGATCTTGGCGTCACGGCCGATCACCAGCAGGTAGCGACCCGAGGCGGAGATCCGCGAAATATGCACGGCATAACCGGTGTCGATCAGCTTGACGATCTGCTTGGTGTCGCCGTCCACCAGGGCGATCTTGCCGTCGTCGCGCAAGGTCACTGAAAACAGGTTTTGCAGGTTGAGGTGATTGAGCTGTTTTTTCGGGCGGTCTTCGGGCTTGACCAGCAGTTTCCAGGTCTTGAGCGTCTCGGCCATGCCCCATTCCGGCGGCGTCGGCGCGGTGTGCTGGATAAAGGTGGCCATGCTGCTGATCTGCGCTTTGGTCAGCGCATTGGAGGTGCCCCAGTTCGGCATGCCGGCGGGCGAGCCGTAGGTGATCAGCGCTTCCAGGTAGGCCTGGCCACGGGCCTGGGTGATATCCGGCGTCAGGGGCTTGCCGGTGGCTCCCTTGCGCAGCACGCCGTGGCAGCCGGCGCAGCGTTCGAAATAGATCTGTTTGGACGCGTCGAAATCAGCCTGGCTCATGTCCGGCGCGCCGGCGGTCTTGACCACGGCGGGCTGGGCGTTGCCGTGGGCGCTCAGGGGCAGGGTCAGGGCCAGTGCGCAGCCGAGGCTGGCGAGGCTTAAGGTGAAGGGGTTCGTGCGGCGAGTCAGCATTCCATTTACTCCTCAGGCGAGACCTTTGCGGTGCCTCGCAACACGGTGCGGGGCGCAGGTTCTTAGTGCCGGGCCAGACTATGGCGTGGCGTTGCAAAGCTCGCTTGACGGCGATCAAGTTTGCCTGGGTTAGCGCTTGCCAGGTTGTCGCAGGCGCCCTTAGCGTGGCCCTCGAACCCGCCTCGGATATACACGATGAACGCGCCTTTCTATCAGCCTCTCGACAACGAACAGCGTCTGTTCGAACACGCCTGGCAGCACCGCATGCCGGTGCTGATCAAGGGCCCTACCGGCTGCGGCAAGACCCGCTTCGTGCAGCACATGGCGCATCGCCTGAACCTGCCCCTATACACCGTGGCCTGCCACGACGATCTGAGCGCCGCCGACCTGGTCGGTCGCCATCTGATCGGCAGCCAAGGCACCTGGTGGCAGGACGGCCCGCTGACCCGCGCTGTGCGCGACGGCGGCATCTGTTACCTGGATGAAGTGGTCGAAGCGCGCCAGGACACCGCCGTGGTCCTGCACCCGGTAGCCGACGACCGTCGCGAGCTGTACCTGGAACGCACCGGCGAAGTGGTCAAGGCGCCGCCGTCATTCATGCTGGTGGTGTCGTATAACCCCGGTTACCAGAACCTGCTCAAGGGCATGAAACCCAGCACTCGCCAGCGCTTCGTGGCGCTGCGTTTCGACTACCCGGCGGCGGCGGACGAAGCGCGTATCGTCGCGCGCGAAGCGCAGGTGGATAACGCCCTGGCCAGCCAGGTGGTGCGCCTTGGCCAAGCCTTGCGGCGCCTCGATCAGCACGACCTGGAGGAAGTGGCCTCCACCCGCCTGCTGATTTTTACCGCGCGCCTGATCGCCGCCGGCATGCCCCCGCGCGAAGCGTGCATGGCCTGCCTGGCCCAGGCCCTGAGCGACGACCCGCAAACCATCGCGGCGCTGATGGACGTGGTGGATGTGCACTTTGCCTGAGCCCCGGCGCCTGCCGGGGGACGTGGCGATGTGGTTGTTCATACTCGCTGAACTGACCGTGTTCGCGATATTGATCCTGGCGTTTGCCGTGACCCAGCGGCTCCAGCCCGAGGTGTTCGCCCTAGGGCGCGCGCAACTGGATACCTCGACCGGCCTGGCAATGACCTACAGCCTGTTGAGCGCGGGTGCGTTGGCCGCATTGGCCGTGCAGCAGGTGCGCCTGGGTCGCGCGCGGCGCGGTAGTGTCTTGCTGCTCGGCGCATGGCTGGTGGCGCTGGTGTATGTGTGGATCAAACTCACCGAATACCGCCATCTGATCGACGCAGGGCTGGGGCTTGAGCGCAGCACGTTCTTCACCTTGTACTGGATCGTCACCGGCTTTCACTTTTTGCATGTGCTGCTGGGCCTGGTGATTCTCGCTTGGCTCGGGTGGCGCTGCTGGCAACGGCAGTACCTGGCACCGCGCTTGAGTGGGCTGGAATCCGGCGTGTTGTATTGGCACATGGTCGACCTGGTGTGGGTGGTGTTGTTTGCCCTGGTGTATGTGATCCGATGAACAGCTCAGTGAGGTTGTGGCTGTGTTGGGCGGGCCTGATGGTACTGAGCCTCGGCACCGTGTGGAGTGGCGCGGCGGGGGTAGTGGTGCTGCTGGCGATGGTCAAGGGCTGGGTGATTGTGGATGGGTTTATGGAGTTGCGGCACGGGCCCTGGAAGTGGAGGGTGGCGATGCTGGGGTGGGGGCTGGTGGTGTTGGCGGGGATTGTGGGGTTGAGTGCTTGAGAATTCGATCACCCTTAAGGACCTGGCAGGACACCAATGCCTGAACCGCGCGCCTCGTGGCCTGGGGCGCTGGGAGGCAAGCCTCCCACTGAGGACGGTCGTTCGCTCAGAGCTTACCGGGCGCCGGCGGCTTGGTTCGTACAGTTCTCTTGAGTCTCGCTGCTGCAATCGGCTGTACAGTCAGTTCGACACCTAAGGCCAGCATCAGCTTCTGGACCGTTTCATAACGGGTTTTCGAGCCACCCTTGAGCGTTTTATACAGGCTCTCGCGATTAACCCCCGCGGCCTCCGCGACCTTGTTCACACCTTGGGCCTTGGCCACTTCGGCAAGCGCTTTCATCAGCAACTGCGGGTCGTGCGAGTGCATGCTTTGCGCCAGATAAGCGCTGATGGTTTCCGGGCTGTCGAGGAAGCGCGAAGCCTCATAAACGCTTGTGCCGGAGGTATCAAGATCGAGGACCGGCATGTCCTCGGGTTTGAATTTCGATTCAGTCATTTCATCCACCTCTCAGGGCATCGAGAATCTCTTTTGCCCGTTTGATCGCTCTTTTCTGGTCGGTTTTATCGCTGCCCCAAAGCATCAAGTAAGCAGCGATACCCGTACGCACAAAATAAATTCTGTAGCCAGGCCCGACAAACACACGCATTTCACTCATGCCGTCGCCAACGGGTTCACAATCGCCGAAGTTGTTTTCCTCGGCTCGATCCAACCGCGTCAGTACAGCGGCTTTTCCATCGATATCTCTCATACCGTCGAGCCATGTATCGAACTCCGGCGTCCTGCCGATGAGATTGGTCATACAGTTTAATGTAGCCTACTGGCTACTTCTCTTGATTGCTAGGGATTTTTAGTTCCGCAAAGAACCGGAAGAAAAAAACCTAGTCCAGCGGTCGTACTTGCGGCCAGACGAGACTATTAGCGCGTGTTTCTCCTTCTGCCTTCATGCGCTGAAACTCGTTTAGAGCACTCCCATTTGTGCCGAATGAAGTGGCAGGTGGGTCCGATCCATACCCGACCAAAACCATCAACATTTCTTGATCGCCATCAAGCCGTTTTCGCCCGCCGCCTTCCTATCATGACCCCCGCCAAGCCATGAGGAAGCGACCATGTCAGATACCTTCACCAAGGGCATGGCCAGGAATATCTACTTCGGAGGAAGCGTGTTTTTCTTCCTGATTTTCCTGGCCCTGACCTATCACACCGAACAAACCTTTCCCACCCGCAGCAACGTTGATCAGCTCACCGAATCGGTGGTGCGCGGCAAGGGCGTGTGGGAGCGCAACAATTGCATCGGCTGCCACACCCTGCTCGGCGAGGGCGCGTACTTTGCCCCGGAGCTGGGCAATGTGTTCAAGCGGCGCGGGGGCGAAGAGGGGTTTAAACCGTTCCTGCATGCCTGGATGAAAATGCAGCCCCTGGGGGTTCCGGGGCGTCGGGCCATGCCGCAATTCAACCTTACTGACCAAGAGGTGGATGACATGGCCGAGTTCCTTAAATGGAGTTCGAAGATCGATACCAATAACTGGCCACCGAACAAGGAGGGCTGAGCCATGCACAGCGCCAACCCCTATCTGAAATTCCAATCCCAGGCCGTGGCCAAACCCTACTTCGTGTTTGCGCTGATGCTGTTCGTCGGCCAGGTGCTGTTCGGGCTGATCATGGGCCTGCAATACGTGATCGGCGACTTTCTGTTCCCGCTGATTCCTTTCAACGTGGCGCGGATGGTTCACACCAATCTGCTGATCGTGTGGCTGCTGTTCGGCTTTATGGGGGCCGCGTATTACTTGGTGCCCGAAGAGGCCGACCGCGAATTGCACAGCCCCAAACTGGCGATCGTGCTTTTCTGGGTGTTCGCCGTGGCGGGGGTGCTGACCATTCTCGGCTACCTGCTGGTGCCGTATGCGGCGCTGGCCAAACTGACCCACAACGAACTGCTGCCGACCATGGGGCGTGAGTTTCTTGAGCAACCGACCATCACCAAAATGGGCATCGTGGTGGTGTGCCTGGGCTTTCTCTACAACATCGGCATGACCCTGCTCAAAGGCCGCAAAACCACGGTCAGCCTGGTGATGATGACCGGTCTGATCGGCCTCGCGGTGTTCTTCCTGTTCTCCTTCTACAACCCCGGCAACCTGGCACGGGATAAGTTCTACTGGTGGTGGGTGGTGCATCTGTGGGTGGAAGGCGTGTGGGAATTGATCATGGGCTCGATGCTGGCGTTCGTGCTGATCAAGGTGACCGGGGTCGACCGCGAAGTGGTGGAAAAATGGTTGTACGTGATCATCGCCATGGCCTTGATCACCGGCATCATCGGCACCGGCCACCACTTTTTCTGGATCGGCGCACCGCAGGTGTGGTTGTGGGTCGGTTCGATCTTCTCGGCCCTGGAACCGCTGCCGTTCCTGGCGATGGTGATGTTCGCCTTCACCATGGTCAAACGCCGGCGGCGCCAGCACCCTAATCGCGCGGCGACGTTGTGGGCCAAGGGCACCACGGTCACGGCGTTTTTCGGCGCGGGTGTATGGGGGTTCCTGCATACCCTGGCACCGGTCAACTTCTACACCCACGGCACTCAGCTCACGGCGGCTCACGGCCACCTGGCGTTCTTCGGCGCCTACGCCATGATCGTGATGACCCTGATCAGCTACGCCATGCCGCGCTTGCGCGGAATCGGTGAAGCGCCGGATGCGCGCTCGCAGACCGTCGAAGTGTGGGGCTTCTGGATGATGGTGCTGTCGATGGTGATGATCACCTTGTTCCTCACCGCCGCCGGCGCCGTGCAAGTGTGGTTGCAGCGCTGGCCGGTGGATGGCGTGGCACTGCCGTTCATGGCCACGGTGGAGCATCTGCGCCTGCTGTTCTGGGCCCGATTGGTTTGCGGCCTGGTGTTCCTGCTTGGGCTGCTCTGCTACCTGTACAGCTTCCGGCAACGCGCCCGAATGGCTGGGGCAGCGGTGCCGATCGTCTACTGAAAGTAACGCGATCCCAATGTGGGAGCAGATTTGTTGTAGTGAGCAGGCTTGCCCTGCGCTGGGCTGCGAAGCGGCCCCCCAGCCAGGCGCCTCGGTATACCAGATGAAACGCATCGTCTGGAATGGGACTGCTTCGCAGCCCAGCGCAGGGCAAGCCTGCTCACCACAGCGTCAGGTGTCAGTCTGTGGAATTTGTTTAGACACCTCTGCCCAGCGGCAGCTCCTCACACATTTGGATCCCGCTGTGCCCGTCGAATCCCTAAGTTGGAGCCCATCCCATGGCCTTTACCCTGGAGCTGGAAGAGTGGGTCGGCAGTGTCTGGCATCGCTTTATCACTCGCCGTGCCCGCGTGGATTTTCCCCTCGCGCGGGTCGATCTGGCCGACCGCCAGCGCAGCCTGGCGCTATTGTTCCGTGCCCTGGGCGGTGCCAGCGGGATCGCCCTGGAAGCTGCCAGCGAACGCGACCTGCTGCTGCGTCGCAACCTGCTGATGCGCATCGCCGGCACCTGTAAGCAGGCGCCACTGGCGTGCTGCGATGGCAACCGCCTGCGCCTGCCGTCGAGCCTGGCGGTGTTCCCGACCGTCGCGTTGAACCTGGAGTTGTACCGCTGGCTGGCGCTGCTGGCCGCCCACGCCGGCCCCATGACCCATTGGGCCCGGGACAACCAACGCTGGACCTGGCTGCTGCTGCAACGCTACCCGGCGCTGCTGCCCGGCTACCAGCGTTTGGTGGAAGCCCATATCGCGCTGCGCCCCGACCCGGCCAGCCTCAATCGCGCTGAAGCCGCCCTGGAAAACGCCTTGCGCAAGGCCCTGCGCGAGCCGGGCAGTGTGCGCCAGCTGCCCCGTAGCGAACGCGCCGCCTGGCCGCTGCCCTTATGGCTCTATCCGCCGTTGCACCTGGATTCGCCTCAAGCCCTGGACGGTGAAGATGACGACGGCGACGACTTCGCCACCCCGCCCGGGGAGCAGCAGGGCGCGCCCAAGCGTGCCAGCCGTGTGGACGATCACAGTCGCGACGGCGGCCTGCTGGTGGTGCGCTTGGAGAACCTGTTCAGTTGGAGCGAACACGTCGAGCTTGATCGCTGGTCCGACGACAGCCACGACCCCGACGCCGCCCGTGTCGCCGAAGACCTCGACCACTTGAGCCTGTCGCGCCAGCGGGTGCGCAAGAGCGGCGGCCTCAAGCTGCACCTGGACCTGCCGCCGGCGGATGTGGATGACATTCCCTTGGGGGAGGGCATCAAACTGCCCGAATGGGACTACCGCCGCCAGTGCCTGCAAGACGGCTTCGTCAATCTGCAAACGATGCAACCGCGCGACGCCCAGCCGCAGCCCTTGCCGCCCCGTCTACACGCCGAGGCCCGGCGCCTGCGCCAGCAATTTATGCGCCTGCGCACCGACCGCCAGTGGCAGCGCCAGCAAGCCCAAGGCAGTGAATTGGACTTGCAGGCCTGGCTGGATTTTCACGTCGAGCGTCAGCACGGCGCGTGCGCCGAACGGGGTCTGTTCCTGGAGCAGCGTCACCATCATCGCGACCTGGCGTGCTTGCTGCTGGCGGACGTGTCGATGTCCACCGATGCGCACCTGAACGACGAGCAAACCGTGATCGACGTGATCCGCGACAGCCTTTTGCTGTTCGGCGAAAGCCTGGCGGGGGCGGGGGATCGTTTTGCGCTGTATGGGTTTTCATCCCTGCGTCGCCATCAGGTGCGTTTGCAACAGCTCAAAAGTTTTGCGCAACCCTACGACGACCACACCCGCGGCGCGATCCAAGCGCTCAAGCCCGGGTACTACACGCGCATGGGCGCGGCCATTCGCCAAGCCACCCAGTTGCTCGGGGCCTGCGCCCAACGGCGCAAATTGCTGTTGCTGTTGACCGACGGCAAGCCCAATGACCTGGACCTGTATGAAGGACGCTACGGCGTCGAAGACACCCGTCAGGCGGTGTTGGAGGCGCGGCGCCAGGGGTTGATCCCGTTCTGTATCACCATCGACAAACAGGCCGGCGACTACCTGCCGTACATGTTCGGTGCCCATGGCTTTACCCTGATCCGCCAACCCGGCCAGTTGCCCCAGCGGTTACCGCAGCTGTACCGGCAATTGACCGAACGTCAGTAGATGTCCCGTGGCAGCCAGAAGAACATGGCGACGCAAAACAGCGTGAGGCCCACGCAGAACCATTGGAAGCGGCTCAGTCGGCGGGCCATGCCGCTGGCCTCGGACGCCGGCAGCGGCATGCCGCAGCCTTCGCAGGTATCGCGTTCCAGCGCGTTGCGCCGTTGGCAATACAGGCAGGTTTTCACTCGAATTGCTCCAGGCGCGCACGGTCGAGAATGGTGATCTGGCGACCGTCCTGAGTGATGATGTGTTCGTCGATCAAGCGCCGGATAATTCGCGAAAACGTCTCCGGCTGGATCGACAGGTGCCCGGCGATCAACTGCTTGGCCATCGGCAGTTCAAAACGGCTGTCACCGCCGTGCAAGTGCATTAGTTGGGTCAGCAGATAGCGCACCACACGGTGCGTAGCGTTTTTCAGCGACAGGGTTTCGATCTCGTTGACCCGCTGGTGCAGGCGCACACACAGCTTGCCGAGCAGGGCAAAGGTCAGGCGGCTGTTGCTGTGCAACAGGCGCATATAGGTGGCGTTGGACAACCGGTACAACTGGGTCGGGCACACCGCTTCAGCGCAGGCCACGTAGTTGGGAGTGTCCATCAGCATCATCGCCTCGGCGAAGGTCTGTCGCTCGCCGATCACCTCAAAGACCTTCTCCTGGCCATCCGGAGTCAGGCGGTAGATCTTCACCGCGCCGGCAATCACGAAATAAAACGCCTCGGCCGGCTCGCCCTGGCGGAACAACGGCTCGCCTTTGTCGACGCTGAGCAACTGACTGCTGCTCATCAAGTCGTCCAGTTCCTCCTCGTTCAGCGGTTCGAACAGGTGGTGGCTGCGCAGGATCTGGTGATGCACGCGATGCAACACCCGGCCTGGCTCCTTGAAAATCAGCGGGGCGTTCACACCAACACCAGGGACACGCCGCTGGCCGCAGCGAGCATGGAGCCAAGGATCACAAACCAGGCGAGGGGGACGTAGGCGTTTTTCATCGTGGCTCCACGGTGATAGTCAATATTGGCGTAGCGCAAGCGTACGCGCGATGGCCGGGCCGCGACTTGATCTACGACAAGGGCAACGCACGGCCATCGGCGCAACATCGCCACAGTCCTGAAGGGAGACCGTGTTATGCAAGTGCTCGATCGGCGCAAGGCCATGTCGATTACCCCATTGTTTCGCCTGGCTTTCCGGCCATTTTTCCTCGGCGCCTGCCTGTTGGCCGCGTTGGTTATCCCGTTATGGCTGCTGGCCCTGGGCGGGCACACGGGGGCCTGGCAACCAGCCGGCGGTTGGCTGGCCTGGCATCGGCATGAACTGCTGTTCGGCTTTGGCCTGGCGATCATCGCCGGGTTTTTGCTCACGGCCGTGCAGACTTGGACCGGTCGCCCGGGGCTTAGCGGCGGTGCCTTGCAGGGGCTGGCGGCGTTGTGGCTGGCGGCGCGCATCGGTTGGCTGCTGGATTTGCCCTGGCCGGTGCTCACACTGCTGGAACTGGCGTTCCCGCTGGCCGTCGCCGGCGTGATGGGCTGGACCCTTTGGCAAGTGCGGCAGTCGCGCAATTACCCGGTAGTGCTGGTGCTGGCGCTGTTGGCCGTGGCGGACGGGCTGTCGCTGTATGGGCTGTGGCGCCAGGACGAAGGCTGGCAGCGCCAGTCGGTGTTGACCGGCGTGTGGCTGGTGGCGGCGATGATGGGCTTGATCGGTGGGCGGGTGATTCCGTTCTTCACCCAGCGCGGTGTGGGCCGGGTCGAAGCGGTCAAGCCGTGGCCGTGGCTGGACCGTCTGTTGCTCGGCGGCTCGTTGCTGGTGGCGGTGTTGTATGCCGTGGGGTTGGCGCTGGCGGCCAGCCCCTGGACCGGCGTGCTGTTCGCCGCGCTGGCGGCGGGGCATGTGGTGCGTCTGTTGCGCTGGCATGACCGGGGGCTGTGGCGGGTGCCGCTGCTGTGGTCGTTGCACCTGGCGTATGCCTGGCTCGCGGTGGCGTGCCTGGGCATGGCGCTGTGGCATTTCGGCGCGCCGCTCAACCCCAGCCTGGCGGTGCACGCCTTGACGGTGGGCGCCATGGGCGGGTTGATTCTGGCGATGATCGCCCGCGTCAGCCTTGGTCACACTGGCCGGCCATTGCAGCCGCCCAGCGGCATGACCCTGGCCTTTGTACTGCTGAACCTGGCCGCTGTTTGCCGCGTGCTGCTGGTATTGGTGTGGCCGCTCGCCGCGCTGTGGCTGGCGGCGGTCTGCTGGACCGTCGGACTCGGCCTGTACCTGTGGCGCTACGGCCCGATGCTGTGCCGCCCACGTGTCGATGGCCATCCCGGTTAGGAGAACGCAATGCTCTACTCTGGCTTACTGATTGTGCATCTGCTGGCGGCCATCGCCTTTATCGGCACGCTGTTTTTTGAAGTGGTGATCTGGCACAGCGCGCGCCAAGAGCTGGCGTGGTCGGCGCAGTTCACCTCGGACCACGCCATCGCCCGGCGCACGCGGCGGGTGCTGCATGCCGTGGTGGTGGTGCTGTACGGCGCCGGTATCGGCTTGGCCTGGCATTACCGCGGGGTGTTCAACGTGCCGTGGGGCAGCCATTTTGCCGCGTTGCTGAGCCTCAAGATCGTGCTGGCCCTGAGCATCATCGGCCACTACGTGTGGCTGGCCTATCTGCTTAGTCATCAGCGCTTGAGCCCCCGGCGTGCGACGTGGATCCGCCGCAGCATCCTGGGGCATATGGTGCTGATCGTAGTACTGGCCAAACTGATGGTGCGCTGATCAGGCCGCCGGGTTCAGCGCCCGGGCAAACAGCACCTGGTTTTCCAGGCGGATGTGCTCGCGCAGGTCGTCATGAAAAGTCGCCAAGTGGCTATACAAGCTGCGCCACGTGCCGCAAGCGCCTGCCGGCGGCGAGAGGTGATCGGTCAGGTTCAACAGTTGCTCCAGCGCCTCACCGTGCTGGTCATGCTCATGCCGCATGACCTGGATGGGCATGCTCGCCTGGGCGCCCATGCCCATCTGCAGCATCGGGAACAGTACCTGTTCCTCCTTGAGCATGTGGTTCTCCAGTTCCTGCTGGATGTCGCGCAGCAGGTCCGCAAGGCCGTTGGGGCATTGCAGATGATGACCGTGGACTTGCTCGACACGGCTGGCCAGGCCAATCAGCTCCGGCAGTTGCTCGCGATGCCGGGCGTGGTAGCGGGCCAGCAGGTGATCGATCAGTTGATCCTGGGGTTGGGTGTTCCAGTCGCTCAGGTTCATCGGGTGTCCTCATCGGGGCTAACGGTTGCACGGGCCGTTGCAGGCGCCATGCCAAACAGCAACGTATTGATAAGTAGAGCTTTATTTCAACGTGAGGTGATCATGACCACCCTATGCCAGGGTAGCGCCAACCCGATCAGGGTCGAGGCGACCCTACCGGCCGACGAGATCCTCGGCCACAGCCGGGTATTGCGCCAATTGCTCGACGAGCTGGCGGTGCTGGCGCAGACCGAGTTACCGGTGCTGTTGCTAGGCGAGACCGGCGTGGGCAAGGAACTGTTTGCCCGGCGCCTGCACCGTCAGTCGCGGCGCAGCCGGCGGCCGCTGGTGCAGGTCAACTGCGCGGCGCTGCCGGAAGCGCTGGCCGAGAGCGAGCTGTTCGGCCATGTCAAAGGTGCGTTCTCCGGCGCCAGCCACGACCGTGCCGGGCGTTTCGATGCGGCCAATGGCGGCACGCTGTTTCTTGACGAGGTGGGGGAACTGCCGCTGAGCGTTCAGGCCAAGTTGCTGCGCACCCTGCAAAACGGCGAGATCCAGCGTTTGGGCGCCGACCGCCCGTTGCACGTGGATGTGCGTATCGTCGCCGCCACCAATCGCGATCTGGCGGAGCGCGTGCGCGACGGCCTGTTTCGCGCCGACCTCTATCACCGCCTTTCGGTGTACCCGGTGGCGATCCCGGCCCTGCGCGAGCGCGGCGACGACGTGCTGGTGTTGGCCGAGCACTTTGTCGAACGCAGCCGCGCCGCCCTGGGCATGCGCGAGCTGTGCCTGTCGCCGACGGCCCGTCAGGCGCTGCAAAGTTATGCCTGGCCGGGCAATGTGCGCGAGCTGGAGCATGTAATCAGCCGCGCGGCGCTAAAACTGCTGTGTCGAGCCGGCCGCCGCGCGCCCACGAGCCTGGAGCCGCAGTGGCTGGGCCTGGGCGACAGCACGGCCACAACGCAACCGGCCCCGGTACCGGGGGAGCCGTTTCAGCCATTGGCCGCCGCCGTGGATGACTGTCAGCGCGATAAGATCCGCCAAGCCCTTGCCCATTGCAGCGGTAATTGGGCCGGTGCCGCGCGGGTGTTGGGACTGGATTCCAGCAACCTGCACAAGCTGGCGCGCAGATTGGGGCTCAAGTAACCCCATGCGGCGTCATGCCACGGACGAATGTTGATCGTGATCAAGGGATAAAGCCGCGGCAGTTCCCACACTGTGGCGAACTTTCCGGAGGACCGCGCCATGCCCCTGTCCCTTGCACAATTGCGCCGTAACTACACCCTGTATGGTCTGCGGGACGAAGCCGCGCAGGCCGATCCCATCGAGCTGTTCGGCCAATGGCTGAGCCAGGCGCGCAAGACCGAAGTGCCGCCCGCCGAGGCCAACAGCATGGCCCTGGCCACCGTTGACAGCCAAGGGCATGCCCACTGCCGCATCCTGCTGCTCAAGGGTTTTAGTGCCGAGGGGTTTTTCTTTTTCTGCAATTACCAGAGTGCCAAGGGCCAGGAACTGGCAAGCAACCCCCATGCGGCCATGACGTTTTTCTGGCCGGGGCTGGAGCGCCAGGTGCGCATAGAAGGGCCGGTGGTGCGCGCCGATACGCAGCTGTCCGATGACTACTTCGACGCGCGTCCGGCCGCCAGCCAGTTGGGCGCCTGGGCCTCGCCCCAAAGCCAGCCTCTGGCCCATCGCAGCGAGCTGGAAGGCCGCTTGCGCGAAGTCACCGAGCGCTTCGCCGGGCGCCAACCGCCACGCCCCGAGCACTGGGGCGGCTACTGCCTGCAACCGCAACGCATCGAGTTCTGGCAAGGCCGCCCCGACCGCCTGCATGACCGCCTCGACTACCGCCTGCACGCGGGCACCTGGCAGCACACGCGCCTGGCCCCCTGACCGGCATACCTCCTTGGAGGAATAGGCCCTGCGCCCATTGCGGCGCAGGCTGACGCTCACTTTTCAATGCCTGGAGCCTGGATCATGGCCCATTTGACCCAACGGGATTTTGTCCCCCTGAACATCGCCGTGCTGACCATCAGCGACACGCGCACCCTCGCCACCGACACCTCCGGCCAGACCCTGGTGGACCGTTTGCAAGGCGCCGGTCATGTGCTGGTCGACCGTGGCCTGGTGATCGACGACATCTACCAGATCCGCGCGCAGGTATCGCTGTGGATCGCCGACCCTGACGTGCAGGTGGTGCTGATGACCGGCGGCACCGGTTTTACCGCCCGTGACAACACGCCCCAGGCGGTGGCGCCATTGCTCGATAAACAGGTCGACGGCTTCGGCGAGCTGTTCCGCCAGGTGTCCCTGGCCGAAATCGGCACCTCGACCCTGCAATCGCGCGCACTGGCCGGCCTCAGTAACGGCGTGCTGGTGTGCTGCATGCCGGGCTCGCCAGGCGCGTGCCGCACCGCCTGGGACCAGATCCTCGCGGGCCAGTTGGACAGCCGCACCGGCCCGTGCAATTTCGTGCCGCACCTCAAGGCCCAGGCCAACCAGAACGTGGCGGCCTGCGGGGCGCGCTTATGAGCGCCTCGGTGTGCGACGCCGGGCACCTGATGCCGGTGGACGACGCCATTGCCCAGCTGTTGGCCCAGGCGCCGCCGCCACCGGCGACCCAGGTGATCGGTCTGTCTGAAGCCCTGGGCCGGGTGGTGGCCGAGGACGTGTTTTCGCCTCTGGATCTGCCGAGTTGGGACAACAGCGCCATGGACGGCTATGCCCTGCGCGCCGCAGATGTGCCGGCCGAAGGCGGCTATCTGCTGGTGGCCGGGCGCGTGGCTGCTGGGCAAAGTCGCCAGCAAAGCCTGGAGGCGGGGGAGGCGGTGCGCATCTTTACCGGCGCGCCGTTGCCGCCCGGGGCCGACAGCGTGGTGCCCCAGGAGCGCTGCCGGGTGTATGCGCAGCGCGTGTGGTGCCCGCCGGTGCGCCTGGGTGAGCATGTGCGCAAACAGGGCGAAGAACTACGCCGTGGCGCCACATTGATCAGTGCCGGGCAACGCCTGCGCGCCCAGGAAATCGGCTTGCTGGCCTCGGCCGGTATCCCGCGGGTAAAAGTCTATCGGCCGTTGCGCGTATGCCTGCTCAGCAGCGGCAACGAATTGCGCGAACCCGGCGAGACCCTGGTCCCTGGGCAGATCTACAACAGCAACCGCCATTGCCTCGCGGCGCTGCTGCGCGGCTGGGGCGTGGACGTGCATGACTATGGCGTGATGGCCGACCAATTGGCGGCCAGTCGCGATGCCCTGGCGCTGGCCTCGTCGGAGTGCGACCTGCTGTTGACCTCGGCCGGGGTGTCGGTGGGCGAGGAGGATCACCTCAAGCAGGCCATCGAAGCCCTGGGCCAGGTGAATTTCTGGCGCCTGGCGATCCAGCCCGGCAAGCCGCTGGCTTTCGGCACCGTGGCGGGCAAGCCCTGGTTGGGGCTGCCGGGTAACCCGTCGGCGGCGCTGATCACCGCGCTGGTGGTGCTGCGCCCGTTTCTGCTACGGGCCCAGGGCATGACACAGGTACTGCCCACCCCGGTGCAAGTGCCGGCGGGGTTCGAATGGCCCCATCCCAACCAGCGTCGCCAGTACCTGCGCGCCCGCCTGGACAGCGATGCGCACGGGCAATTGCGCGTCACCGTGCATCCGCAGCAAAGCTCGGCGATGTTGTCGGCCGCGTGCTGGGCCGACGGCCTGGCCATTGTCGAACGCGAACAGCGGGTGGTCAGGGACGACCCGGTGGCCTTCTTGTCTTTCACTGAATTCCTGTGAGGAACCCCCATGCAACTGGTTTGCCCGGCAGGCAACTTGCCTGCGCTCAAAGCGGCGGTACGCCAAGGCGCCGACGCGGTGTACGTTGGTTTTCGCGATGACACCAATGCCCGGCATTTCGCCGGGCTGAACATGGACGACAAGCAGTTCGACGGCGCCGTCGCGTTTATCCGTCAGCACCAGCGCAAGCTCTATGTGGCGGTCAATACCTATCCGCAGCCGAAGATCTGGGCGCGCTGGCAACGCGCCGTGGATCGCGCCGCCGACCATGGCGTGGACGCGCTGATCGCCGCCGACCCCGGGGTGCTCGACTACGCCCACCGGCACCATCCGCAGATGGCGTTGCACCTGTCGGTACAAGGCTCGGCCACCCACGGCGCGGCGTTGAAGTTCTACGCCGAGCGCTATGACATCCGCCGCGCCGTGCTGCCCCGCGTGCTGTCGCTGGCCCAGGTCAAGCAGGTGGCCGCCAGCAGCCCGGTGCCCATCGAAGTATTCGGCTTCGGCAGCCTGTGCATCATGGCCGAGGGGCGCTGCCATTTGTCTTCCTACATCACCGGCGAGTCGCCCAACCTGTGCGGCGTGTGTTCGCCGGCCAAAGCGGTGCGCTGGAGTGAGGACGCCGATGGCCTCAGCGCGCGCCTGAGCGATGTGCTGATCGACCGCTACACCGCCGATGAACCGGCCGGTTACCCGACCCTGTGCAAGGGCCGCTTCCTGGTGGAGGGCAAGCGCTTCCATGCCCTGGAGGAACCCACCAGCCTGGACACCCTGGACCTGTTGCCTGAGCTCAGTGCCATGGGGGTGGCGGCCATCAAGATCGAAGGCCGGCAACGCAGCCCGGCCTATGTGGAGCAAGTCACCCGAGTCTGGCGCGCCGCGCTGGACGCCCACCGCCTTGCGCCTGCCCGTTTTGCAGTGCAGGACCAGTGGCGCCAGGTGTTGGCCGGGTTATCCGAAGGCAGCCAGACCACCCTGGGCGCCTACCACCGTGCATGGCAATAAGGAGCGCTTGATGAAACTCAGCCTCGGACCGGTGCTGTTTTACTGGGACAAAGACCACTTGGGTCGTTTCTATTCGGACATGGCCGGCTTGCCCCTGGACGTGATCTACCTGGGGGAAACCGTGTGCGCCAAGCGCCGCGCCATGTCCCTCGACCATTGGCTGGGCCTGGGCCGCGAGTTGCAGGCCTGCACCTCGGCGCAGATCGTGTTGTCGAGCCTGACCCTGATCGAGGCCGCCTCCGAACTTTCGAGCCTGCGCCGCCTGTGCGACAACGGCGAGCTGCTGGTGGAAGCCAACGACATGGGCGCGGTGCAGATGCTGGTGGAACGCAAGTTGCCCTTTGTCGGCGGCCCGGCGCTCAACCTCTACAACGGCCACGCCCTGGTGCAATTGCTTGACGCCGGTATGCAGCGCTGGGTGCCACCAGTGGAGTGTTCCCAGGACCTGATCGCCGATGTGCTGGAGCAGGTGCGCGAACTGGGGCGGCCATTGCCCGAAGTGGAAATCTTCGCATACGGCCATCTGCCCCTGGCCTATTCGGCACGCTGCTTTACCGCCCGCGCGGAAAACCGACCCAAGGATGACTGCCGCTTCTGCTGCCTCAACTACCCCGACGGCATGCCCCTGACCAGCCAGGAAGGCCAGGCACTGTTTACCCTCAATGGCATTCAGACGATGTCGGCCGAGGTCACCAACCTGTTGGCCGACTACGCCGGGTTGGTGCAGTGCGGCGCCGATCTGCTGCGGTTGAGCCCACGGGCCGAGGGCATGGTGGGCATCGTCAAAGCCTTTGATCAGGTGCGCCACGGCGCCACGCCGCCGCTGTATGTGGATGGCTGCAACGGTTACTGGCATGGCCAAGCGGGCATGCTGCGCGTCGAGGAGGTGGGCCTGTGCTGAAGCGTAAAGCGTGGTTGCTCAAAGGCGCTGACCGTCTGTTGCCGTTGCTGCGGCATGTGCCGTTCACGGTGCAGCGCCACGCGCTGCAACAGGCTCTCAATCGCTGCCTGGCCGAACCGCTGCGCGACGGCGGGTTCGACCTGCTGCGTGGGCGCTGGCTGTGCCTGCGCATTCCCGACCTGAGACTGTGCTGGTACCTGACCCTGGCGCGGGACGGCTTGCGCATCGCCGAAAAAGCCGAGGCCCAGGTGAGCATCAGCGGCAACTGGCGGGAGTTCTTGTTGCTGGCCAGCCGGCAGGAGGACCCGGATACGCTGTTCTTCCGGCGCCGGCTAGTGATCGAAGGCGATACGGAGTTGGGCTTGGGGGTCAAGAACCTGATCGACAGCCTGGACCCGGACGTCTTGCCGGTTTGGCTGTGGCGCAGCCTGGAGCGGATGGGGAGGGGGGTGGTTGAACGTCAGCCGGCCTGATACCCCATCAACTGTTCTTCGCTCAAGATGCGGATGGTGCGCCGTTGGACTTCGATCAACCCACCCTCCACCAGCCGGTGCAGAATCCTTGAAAACGTCTCCGGCTGGATCCCCAGCTTGGACGCCACCAGGCGCTTGGGGACCTGCAACACCACCTCGCCGCTGACTGCATTGCGCTCCTGGAACAGAAAATTGATCACCCGGCGGCTGGCGTTGGCCAGGGTCAAGGTGTCGATGTCCTTAAGGCGCTGATGCAGGTGGATGCTCATGCTGCCCAGAATCGCCAGGCAGATCTTCGGCTGATCCTCCAACGCGCGCCGGTAGTGTTGGCCTTCGATGCTCACCAGCACGCTGTCCTTGAGCGCCGTGGCGCTTACCGGATACGCCTTGGCCGCAGTGAACAGCAGCGCTTCGGCGAACGTCTGACCGGGTTGGATCACCTCCACCAGATGTTCCTGGCCTTCACCGGTGACCCGATGCAGCTTGATCTGCCCACTGACCAACAGGAAAAAACGCTCGGCCGCCTCGCCCTGATGCAATAGCGGGGTGTGACCGGGCACGCGCTTGAGATTGGCCAGGGTGCAGACATCCTGGAAGGTTTTTTCCGGGAGCTGGCTGAACAGGTGGTGCCGACGCAGGGTCAGGACGATATGGGGATGAGTGAGCATGCTTGGGCCTCCGCAAAGGGCTAGCGTAGGGTGCTTGAGCCGGTGTGGATATGCCTCTGTCGGGGTACCTCTGTGGTCTGAACTACTACTATCGGGGGCAAGCCCCCTCCCACATTCCGACCGCACCGGTTATCAGATGTGGGAGGGGGCTTGCCCCCGATAACGGAGTATCAGCCCCGAACAGTATCAACCCGCCTGCCGCAAATGCTCCATCGCCCATACCGCCGCTTCCACCCGCGAGCGCAAGCCCAATTTATGCAGCAGGTTCTTCACATGCACCTTCACCGTGCCCTCGGTGATGCCCAACTTATGCCCGATTACCTTGTTGCTGTAGCCACCGGCGATGGTCTTGAGCACTTGCCGCTCCCGTTCGGTCAACTCCACCGCCGCATGGGGCTGGGGCGAGCGCAACGCTTGGGCCAGCACCCGAGTCAGCCCGGGGCTGATCACCAGGGCGCCGTTCAACGCATCGCGGATGTATTCCACCACCAGTTCCGGCTCCATGTCCTTGAGCAGGTAGCCGTTGGCATCCAGGCGCAGCGCGTCGCGGATGTCGTCTTCGGCGTCGGACACGGTAAACAGCAGCACCTTGCCCGCATAGTCCATGGCGCGCAGGCGGCGCAGGGTTTCCAGGCCGTTCATGTGCGGCATGTTGTTGTCCAGCAGCACCAGGTCCGGTTGCAGGCTGTCGATAAGGTCGAGGGCTTCCTGGCCATTGCCGGCTTCGCCGACCACCCGCAGGTCGTCTTCCAGCTCAAGCATTTGGCGCATGCCGTGGCGCATCATCGGATGATCGTCCACCAGCAGAAGGGTATGGCGTGGGAGGCTGTTCATGAGGCAGTGCTCGCTAAAGAGTGGCCGAGGAATTCCGGCCGGAAACCCAGGTGCACCCGGGTGCCCTGGGGCTCGCGCGGGCTGATATCGAGTTGGCCGTGCAGGCTGCGGGCGCGCTCGTCCATGATGGTCAGGCCGTGGTGTTCGCGCCGGTCAACCTCGCCGCTGAAGCCGCGACCGTCGTCTTCGATGCTCAAACTGACGGTCTCACCGACCTGGCGCAGTTGCAGCCAGGCGTTTTGCGCATGGGCGTGGCGCAAGCAGTTGGATAGTGCCTCGCGGGTGATCTGCAACACATGGATCTGCTCGCTGGCCGACAGTTGGAAGGCCAGGGCATCCACATGCAGATGCACCTGGAATTCACCGCGCCGCGAGAACTCTTCGGCGGTCTCCGACAGCTCCTGCACCAGCCCGGCATCGTGAATTTGCAGGCGGAACGTGGTGAGCAGTTCGCGCAGTTGGCGGTAGGCGTTGTTCAGCCCGTCGCGCAATTCGGCGGTGACGGTGGCCAGGGTTTCCACTGGTTCGCCACGGCGGATCAGCGTCTGCATGCGGCTGACTTGCAGCTTCATGTACGACAGCGCCTGGGCCAGGGAATCGTGCAGTTCGCGGGCAATGATGGTGCGCTCGTCCAACAGCAGCAGGCGGTGGTCCTGCTCGCGCTGGCGTTTGAGGGACAGCGAGGTGCCGATCAAGTTGGCCAGGGCCTGGATCAGTTGTTTTTCCCAGTCCTGGGGCGCGTGGCCGTCGAGGAAATGCGCCTTGAGTTCGCCCAGTTCCGTGCCCTGGTTGCTGATGCTGAAAATCTGCGGCGGCGCCACTTTGTGTTTCTGGCAGCTGGCGCAATCGCCGATGGCGCACACATTGCGGCTGTCGCCACCGTGCAGGGCCAGTATCTGCTGGGCCGGCGCGAGAAAGTGGCCTTGCAGGCACAACGACAGACGCAGCCCCGGCAGGCGTTGCTGGAAGCGCCGGATCAATTCGTCCAGCCCTTCGGCGTTGGCCAGGCGCGTGGCCAGGCTGCGGCTGCTCTGGTACAGCAGCTCCAACGCGGCGTTGGCTTGTTGCAGGTTGAGGGTCTTGAGCTGCACCTGGGTTTCGAGGGTGCGATGGGAGGCTTCGATGGTCTCGGCCATGGCGTTGAAGCTCAGGGCCAGTTGTCCCAGTTCGTCTTCGGAGCGGTGGTTGACGCGGGTTTTGAAATCGCCGTCGCGAAAGCGTCGGGTGGCGTGCACCAGTTCTTCCAACGGGTTGACCACGCCGTATTGCAGTTCATACAGGCCGATCAGCAGGATGATCAAGGTGCTGAAAAGCGCCAGGCCCTGAATGCCTTGCTGCCAGCCTTGCTTCTGTTCGCTTTGTTGCTGCAACAGGCTGACGAAGTGGTTCAGTTGCTCGACGAACGCCGGGGCATTGAGCTGGAAAAACGCCGCGTCGCCGCGTATCACCGCCGGGCGCAGCGCGTCGTGCCAGCGCTGCTGGATCTGCTGGTAACTCTGCAACAGCGCGCTGCGTGGGCCGTCTTCCAGCACGGCTTTGAGGGATTGGCTGTCGAGGCGGCTTTGCAGGCTGCGCGCGATCGCGTCAACCTCGTCGGCCGGCGCGGCGGCGGCGAGTTTCCAGCTCAGGTGGTAGGTCTCCATGCGTACTGAGCCGGCGGTATTGATCGCGGCCGCGTCGCCCTGGCTGAACCAGGCGATCAGCCCGGCACTCAGGGAACTGGACAGGGCCAGGATGGCGATCAGGATAACGGCCAGGCCGGCGCGGGCGGGCAGGGAGCTGCGCAGCCAGTCAAGCATGGCGGCGTAATCGAAACAGGCGAAGGGGCAGCATAGTCGCACCAGGCATGGAAAAAAGGACTGAACACAGCCTTCCCTGGCGGACTACCTCTAAAGAATTGCCGGCGAACCCTCCCACGGATAAAAGCCGGCACAAGAGACCAATCCATTGATAAATAAAGGCTTTCTCTTGTTGTTGGGTCTACCTCCTTGGAGGTAGGCGCTGCCAGCATAGCCCTATACCCCCCAGGCGGACGTTGACCTGAGTCAAGTTCCACGGGGGTGTCGCCCCTAATCTGCGCCCATGGAATCACTTTCTGGAGCGCATACCGTGACTCAATCCCGTATGAGACAGGGCCTGGTGCTGGGCATGAGCACCTTGGCCTTCACCGTCTGCTTTATGGTGTGGATGATGTTCGCCGTGCTCGGCGTGCCCATCAAAGAACTGCTGCAACTCAACGAAACCCAATTCGGCCTGCTGGCGGCGACCCCGGTGTTGACCGGTTCGCTGGTGCGCCTGCCCCTGGGCTTGCTCACTGACCGTTTCGGCGGGCGCATCGTGTTTTTCCTGCTGATGCTGACCTGCGTGTTGCCGCTGTACCTGATCACATACGCCAGCGCTTATTGGCAGTTCCTGGTGCTGGGCCTGTTTGTCGGCCTGGCCGGCGGTTCGTTTTCGGTGGGCATCGCCTACGTCGCCAAGTGGTTCGACAAAGACAACCAGGGCTTTGCCATGGGCGTGTTTGGCGCCGGCAATGCCGGGGCGGCGGTCACCAAGTTTCTCGCCCCCGCGCTGATCGCCCTGGGCACCTGGCACCTGGTGCCCAAAGTGTTCAGCGCCATCCTGTTTATCACCGCGCTGCTGTTCTGGTTTCTCACCAGCGAGAACAAGAGCCACCGCAGCGTCGGCGGCGCCACCCTGCGCCAGCAGTTGCAGTGCCTGAAAGACCCAGCCGTGTGGCGCTACTGCCAGTACTACTCGATTGTGTTCGGCGGCTACGTGGCACTGGCCCTGTGGGTGACCAAGTACTACGTGCAGGAATACGGCTTCAGCCTGCAAAGCGCGGCGCTGCTGGCCGCCTGTTTCTCGCTGCCTGGCGGCGTACTGCGCGCAGTGGGCGGTTGGATGTCCGACCGCTGGGGCGCCCAGAGCGTGACTTGGTGGGTGCTGTGGGTGAGCTGGATCTGCCTGTTCCTGCTCAGCTACCCGCAGACCCAACTGCAGGTGATGACCGTCAACGGCCCGCTGGATTTCCACATCGGCCTGAGCCCGACCCTGTTCACCGTTCTGCTGTTTGTCATGGGCATCGCCTTCGCCTTCGGCAAAGCCTCGGTGTTCAAGTACATCGCCAATGACTACCCGCAGAACATGGGCGCGGTGTCCGGCATCGTCGGCCTGGCCGGTGGCCTGGGTGGCTTTGTGCTGCCGATTCTGTTCGGCGCCCTGGTGGACCTCACCGGCGTGCGCTCGTCCTGCTTCATGTTGATGTACGGCGTGGTCTGGGTGTCCCTGACCTGGATGTACCTCAGCGAAATTCGCAAGCAACCGCTTTTGGGCAACACCGCCCAACGTCTCCAAGGAGAATGAATATGTCCATCGCGCAAAAGCCCGAGTCGGGCCCGGTGATCCATGACTGGCGCCCCGAAGACCCCGCCTTCTGGGGCGCCGGCGGCAAGAAGACCGCCACTCGCAACCTGTGGATCTCGATCCCCGCGCTGTTGCTGGCCTTCGCCGTGTGGATGGTGTGGAGCACGGTGATCGTGCGCCTCAATGCCATCGGCTTCAGTTTCAGCACCGATCAACTGTTCTGGCTGGCGGCCTTGCCGGGGCTGTCCGGCGCCACCTTGCGGGTGTTCTACTCGTTTATGGTGCCGATCTTCGGTGGCCGCCGCTGGACCGCCCTGAGCACCGCGTCGCTGCTGCTGCCGTCGCTGTGGATGGGCTTTGCGGTGCAAGACCCCAGCACCCCCTACAGCGTGTTTGTGCTGATCGCGCTGCTGTGCGGCTTCGGCGGCGGCAACTTTGCCTCCAGCATGTCCAACATCAGTTTCTTCTACCCCAAGGCCCAGCAGGGCACCGCGCTGGGCCTGAATGCCGGCCTGGGTAACCTGGGGGTGTCGGTGATGCAGTTCTGCGTGCCGCTGGTGATCACCTTTGGCGTGTTCGGCCTGATCGGCGGCCAACCCCAGACCCTGCCGGACGGCAGCCAATTGTGGCTGCAAAACGCAGGCTTCATCTGGGTGCCGTTTATCCTCACCGTCACTGTGGCGGCGTGGTTTGGCATGAATGACTTGTCCAGCGCGCGCGCCTCGTTCGCCGACCAGGCGGTGATTTTCAAGCGCAAGCACAACTGGCTGATGTGCTGGCTGTACCTGGCGACCTTCGGTTCATTCATTGGTTTTTCGGCGGCGTTTCCGCTGCTGATCAAAACCTCATTCCCCGACGTGGTGGCGCTGAAATTTGCCTTCCTCGGCCCGCTGGTCGGCGCCCTGGTGCGCCCACTCGGCGGCTGGCTGGCGGACAAACTCGGCGGCGCGCGAGTGACCCTGTGGAACTTCGTGCTGATGATCGCGATGGTGTTCGGCGTGCTGCACTTTCTGCCGCAGAACGGCGAGGGCGGCAACTTCTACGGCTTCCTCGGCATGTTCATGTTGCTGTTCATCACCACTGGCGTGGGCAACGGCTCCACCTTCCGCATGATCCCAGTGATCTTCCGCACCCAGCATGAAAAAGCCAGCGCCGGTAAATCCGCCGCCGAGCGCGAGCAGGCCCTGAAGGACGCCGGTAAGGAATCCGCCGCCGTGCTGGGTTTCAGTTCGGCCATGGGCGCGTTCGGCGCGTTTTTCATTCCCAAATCCTTCGGCACGTCCATGGCCGCCACCGGCAGCCCGGCGATGGCCTTCTACATGTTTGTCGGTTTCTACCTGAGCTGCATTGTCGTGACCTGGTGGTGGTACGCCCGCAAAGGTTGCGCCACACCCTGCTGATCGACCACGAATTCGCGGGGCAACGCACCCCACGGCACGCCTGATGAGGAAAGCACCATGAGTCACTTACTGGATCAATTGCGGTTCTTCAACCGCAAGCAAAACGAATTCTCCGAGGGCCACGGCGAGACCCGCAAGGAGTCCCGCGACTGGGAAAACGTCTACCGCTCGCGCTGGCAGTACGACAAGATCGTGCGCTCCACCCATGGCGTGAACTGCACCGGTTCGTGCTCGTGGAAGATCTATGTGAAGAACGGCCTGATCACTTGGGAAACCCAGCAGACCGACTACCCGCGCACCCGTAACGACCTGCCCAACCACGAGCCCCGCGGCTGCCCGCGCGGCGCCAGCTACAGCTGGTACATCTACAGCGCCAACCGCCTCAAGTACCCGAAGATCCGCAAGCCGCTGCTCAAGTTGTGGCGTGAAGCGCGCCTGACCCTGCCACCGGTCGAGGCGTGGGCGAGCATCGTCGAGGACAAGGCCAAGGCCGACTCGTACAAAAGCAAGCGCGGCATGGGCGGTTTCATCCGCTCGAACTGGGAGGAGGTCAACGAGATCATCGCCGCCTCCAACGTCTACACCATCAAGCAATACGGCCCGGACCGTATCGTCGGCTTCTCGCCGATCCCGGCCATGTCCATGGTCAGCTATGCCGCCGGTTCGCGTTACCTGTCGCTGCTGGGCGGGGTGTGCCTGAGCTTCTACGACTGGTACTGCGACCTGCCACCGGCCTCGCCGATGGTGTGGGGCGAGCAGACCGACGTGCCGGAATCGGCCGACTGGTACAACTCCAACTACATCATCGCCTGGGGTTCCAACGTCCCGCAGACCCGCACCCCCGACGCGCACTTTTTCACCGAGGTGCGCTACAAGGGCACCAAGACCGTGGCTATCACCCCGGACTATTCGGAGGTGGCCAAGCTCACCGACCTGTGGCTCAACCCCAAACAGGGCACCGACGCCGCCCTGGCCCAGGCGTTCAACCATGTGATCTTCAAAGAGTTTCACCTGGACAAGCCGAGCGCCTACTTCACCGACTACGCCAAGCGTTACACCGACCTGCCGGTGCTGGTGATGCTCAAGCCCATGAGCGGCTTCGCGCCGGGCGCGGGCTTCCAGCCGGATCGTTTCCTGCGCGCCTCGGACCTCACCGGCAACCTCGGCCAGGACAACAACCCGGAATGGAAAACCATCGCCCTCGACGCGAGCGGCGAGCTGGTCTCGCCACAAGGCGCCATCGGCTACCGCTGGGGCGAGAAGGGCAAGTGGAACATCCTTGCCAAAGAGGGCGGTGAAGGGCGCGCCATCGACCTCAAGCTCAGCCTGATCGGTGACGACGTGGCCGAAGTCGCGTTCCCGTACTTTGCCGGCGAAGCCCACGAGCATTTCCAGCATGTGGCCGGCGACGCCGTGCAGTTCCGTCGCGTACCAGTACACAGCGTGACCCTGGCCGACGGCAGCGTGGCCAAGGTCGCCACCGTGTTCGACCTGTCGGCGGCCAACCTGGCCATCGACCGTGGCCTGGGCGGCAGCAATGTGGCCAAGGACTACAACGACGCCAGCGTACCGGGCACCCCGGCGTGGCAGGAAGCGATCACCGGGGTCAGCCGCGAGAAAGCCATCCAGATCGCCCGTGAGTTCGCCGACAACGCCGACAAAACCCGTGGGCGTTCGATGATCATCGTCGGCGCAGCGATGAACCACTGGTACCACATGGACATGAACTACCGCGGGCTGATCAATATGCTCATGCTCTGCGGTTGCGTCGGCCAGACCGGCGGCGGCTGGGCCCACTACGTCGGCCAGGAAAAACTGCGCCCGCAATGCGGCTGGCTGCCCCTGGCCTTCGGCCTGGACTGGAGCCGCCCGCCACGCCAGATGAACGGCACCAGCTTCTTCTACGGCCACAGCTCCCAGTGGCGCCACGAGAAGATGAACATGCACGACGTGCTCTCGCCCCTGGCCGACAAAGCACAGTTCCCCACCCATGCCTTGGACTACAACATCCGCGCCGAACGCGCCGGCTGGTTGCCCAGTGCGCCGCAGCTCAACGCCAACCCGCTGCACATTTGCCGTGACGCCGCCGCCGCCGGCATGGACCCCAAAGACTATGTGGTCAAGTCCTGGCAGGACGGCAGCCTGCGCTTTGCCTGCGAGCAGCCGGACAGCCCGGTGAACTTCCCGCGCAACATGTTTATCTGGCGCTCCAACCTGCTCGGGTCCTCAGGCAAGGGCCACGAGTACATGCTCAAGTACCTGCTGGGCACCAAGAACGGCGTGATGAACGAAGACATCGGGTTTGGCGGTGAAAGCAAGCCCACCGAAGCCGAGTGGGTCGACGACGGGGCCATCGGCAAGCTGGATCTGGTGACCACTTTGGATTTCCGCATGTCGTCTACCTGCGTGTATTCCGACATCGTCCTGCCGACCGCCACCTGGTACGAAAAAGACGACATGAACACCTCGGACATGCACCCGTTTATCCACCCGTTGTCGGCAGCCATCGACCCGGCGTGGGAGTCGCGTTCGGACTGGGAAATCTACAAAGGCATCGCCAAGGCGTTCTCGGCCATGGCCGTCGGGCACCTGGGTGTCGAGCAAGACCTGGTGACCGTACCGCTGATGCACGACAGCGTCGGCGAGCTGGCCCAGCCGTTTGGCGGCACCGACTGGAAAAGCGCCGGGGTGGCACCGGTGCCGGGCAAGAACGCGCCGAACATGGCGGTGGTGGAGCGCGACTACCCGAATATCTATAAGAAATTCACGTCCCTGGGCCCGATGCTGGAAAAACTCGGCAACGGCGGCAAGGGCATCAATTGGAACACCGACGATGAAGTGGCGTTCCTGGGCGAACTGAACCACCACGAAGGCGACGCCGGCGTCAGTCACGGCCGGCCGAAGATCGACACGGCTATCGACGCGGCCGAGGTGATTCTGTCGTTGGCCCCGGAAACCAACGGCCATGTGGCAGTCAAGGCCTGGGCGGCGTTGTCGGAATTCACTGGTATCGACCACAGCCACCTGGCCTTGCCCAAGGCCCACGAAGCGATCCGCTTCCGCGATATCCAGGCGCAGCCGCGCAAGATCATCTCCAGCCCCACCTGGTCGGGCCTGGAAGACGAGCATGTGAGCTACAACGCCGGCTACACCAACGTGCATGAAAACATCCCATGGCGCACCATCACCGGCCGCCAGCAGTTCTACCAGGATCACCCGTGGATGCAGGCCTTCGGCGAGCAGCTGATGAGCTACCGGCCACCGGTCAACACCCGCACCATCGCCGGCGTGAAAGGCAAGCGCAGCAATGGCGAAACCGAGATCGTGCTGAACTGGATCACCCCGCACCAGAAGTGGGGCATCCACAGCACCTACAGCGACAACCTGCTGATGCTCACCCTGAGCCGTGGCGGCCCGATTGTGTGGCTCTCGGAAATCGACGCCCAGCGTGCCGGCATCGAGGACAACGACTGGATTGAATGCTTCAACGTCAACGGTGCCTTGACCGCCCGTGCGGTGGTCAGCCAGCGCGTCAAGGAAGGCATGGTGATGATGTACCACGCCCAGGAACGCATCGTGAACGTGCCGGGTTCGGAAACCACCAAGACCCGTGGCGGCCACCACAACTCGGTGACCCGCGTAGTGCTCAAGCCGACCCACATGATCGGCGGCTACGCCCAGCAAGCCTACGGTTTCAACTATTACGGCACGGTCGGTTGCAACCGCGACGAATTCGTCGTGGTGCGCAAGATGGCCAAGGTCGACTGGCTCGATGGCTCCAGCGGCGATGACCTGCCGCGCCCATTGCCGACCGATATCGAGGAGAACTGAGATGAAGATTCGCTCACAGATCGGCATGGTGCTGAACCTGGACAAATGCATCGGCTGCCACACCTGCTCGATCACCTGCAAAAACGTGTGGACCAGCCGCGAAGGCATGGAGTACGCCTGGTTCAACAACGTCGAATCCAAACCCGGCATCGGCTACCCCAAAGAGTGGGAAAACCAGGACAAATGGAAAGGCGGCTGGGTGCGCAATGCCAACGGCTCGATCAACCCGCGCATCGGCGGTAAGTTCCGGGTGCTGGCGAACATCTTCGCCAACCCCGACCTGCCAAGCCTGGACGACTACTACGAACCGTTCGACTTCGATTACCAGCACCTGCACACCGCACCGTTGGGTGAGCACCAGCCCACCGCGCGGCCGCGCTCGGTGGTGTCGGGCAAGCGCATGGAAAAGATCGAGTGGGGCCCCAACTGGGAGGAAATCCTCGGCACCGAGTTCGCCAAGCGCCGCAAGGACAAGAACTTCGATCAGATCCAGGCCGATATTTATGGCGAGTACGAAAACACCTTCATGATGTACCTGCCGCGCCTGTGCGAGCACTGCCTCAACCCGGCGTGCGCGGCGTCGTGCCCCAGCGGCGCGATCTACAAGCGCGAAGAAGACGGCATCGTGCTGATCGACCAGGAAAAATGCCGGGGCTGGCGCATGTGCATCAGCGGCTGCCCGTACAAGAAAATCTACTTCAACTGGAAAAGCGGCAAGTCCGAGAAGTGCATCTTCTGCTACCCGCGTATCGAAGCCGGCATGCCCACCGTGTGCGCCGAAACCTGCGTGGGGCGCATCCGCTACCTCGGGGTGCTGCTGTACGATGCCGACCGCATCAGCGAAGTGGCCAGCACTGCCAACGAGCAAGACCTGTACGAAAAACAGCTGGAAATCTTCCTCGACCCGAACGACCCGGCGGTGATCCGCCAGGCCCTGGCCGATGGCGTGCCGCAGTCGGTGATCGACTCGGCCCAGCGTTCGCCAGTGTACAAAATGGCGGTGGACTGGAAACTCGCGCTGCCGCTGCACCCGGAATACCGCACCTTGCCGATGGTTTGGTACGTGCCGCCGCTGTCGCCGATCCAGAACGCTGCGGCCGCTGGCACCGTGGGCATGAACGGGGTGATCCCGGATGTGGACAGCCTGCGTATTCCGCTGCGCTACCTGGCCAATATGCTCACCGCCGGCGATGAAAAACCGGTCAAGCGCGCACTCAAGCGCCTGTTGGCGATGCGCGCCTACAAGCGCTCCCAGCAGGTCGAGGGCGTGCAGGATTTGCAAGTGCTGCGCGACGTCGACCTGAGCGTGGAGCAGGTGGAAGAGATGTACCGCTACCTGGCCATCGCCAACTACGAAGACCGTTTCGTGGTGCCCAGCGCCCACCGTGAAGACGCCATGAGCGACGCGTTCGCCGAGCGCTCCGGCTGTGGTTTCAGCTTTGGCAGCGGCTGCAGCGGCAGTTCCGACACCAATATGTTCGGAGCCAAAAAGGCCAACCGCCGCGACGTGCTGAAAACCGTCCAGATCTGGGAGGACTGAGCCATGCGCATTCTTAAAGTGATTTCGCTGCTGCTGGACTACCCCACCGAGACCTTGGTGAACGGCCGCGACGAACTGGAACAAGCGATTCTCGAAGCACGGGAAATCAGCCCCAAGCAACGCGGCGCGCTGTTCGAATTGCTGGAGCTGATCTGCGGCAACGATCTGATGGATGGCCAGGAACACTACGGCGCGTTGTTTGGCCGTGGTCGCTCGCTGTCGCTGCTGTTGTTCGAGCATGTACACGGCGAGTCCCGGGACCGGGGCCAGGCCATGGTCGACATGATGGCCCAGTACGAAGCCGCCGGGTTCGCCATCGGCGTCAAGGAGCTGCCGGACTATATCCCGCTGTACCTGGAGTTCCTGTCCACCCGCGAAGACATCGAGGCCCGTGAGGGCCTGGCGGATGTGGCGCACCTGCTGGCCTTGCTGGCTGCGCGGCTGGAGGAGCGTGAGAGCGGCTATGCCAGTTGCTTGCGCGCGCTGTTGCAGATAGCCGGCGCGGAGCCGCACCAGGCCGTGGCCGAACTGCGCGCCCAGGTGGCCGCCGAGCCGCGCGATGACTCCCTCGAAGCCCTGGACAAGGTCTGGGAAGAAGAGGCCGTGGACTTTATGCAGGCCGAGCAACAGGACCGTTGCAGTGCGATGCCGAGCGCGCCGGGCAAAGCCCGTGAAGAAAGCGCGGTGCCGTTGCATTGGGTGGATTTTCAGCAAGAAGGCCGGGCCGCAGTGCCCGCCGGGGAGGTGGGTAATGTCTAAGTGGAATTTGCTGGTATTCGGGATCTACCCCTACGTGGCCCTGGCGATCTGCCTGTTGGGCAGTTGGGCGCGGTTCGACTTGTCGCAGTACACCTGGAAGGCCGGCTCCAGCCAGATGCTCAATAACCGGGGCATGCGCGTGGCGAGCAACTTCTTCCATATCGGCGTGCTGTTCGTGCTGGCCGGGCACTTTGTCGGCCTGCTGACGCCAGCGTCGGTCTATCACCATGTGATCAGCACCGAGCACAAGCAACTGTTGGCGATGGTGTCCGGCGGCTTCTTCGGCCTGCTGTGCCTGGTGGGCCTGCTGATGTTGGTCAAGCGCCGCCTGGGCGATCCGCGGGTGCGCGCCACATCGAGCCCCTCCGACATCCTGATCCTGCTGGTGTTGCTGGCGCAGTTGCTGCTGGGGCTGCTGACCATCGTGGCCTCCACTGGGCATATGGACGGCTCGGTGATGGTGATGCTTGCCGACTGGGCCCAGAACGTGGTGCTGCTGCGTCCGATTGAAGCGGCGGAGTCGATCGCGCCGGTGTCGCTGATCTACAAGGCGCACGTGGCGCTGGGCTTGAGCCTGTTTGTGCTGTTCCCGTTTACCCGTCTGGTGCATATGGTCAGCGCACCGATCTGGTACCTGGGGCGTCGTTATCAAATCGTGCGGCAGAAGTGAGGAGCACACCATGACTAGCGGATGCGGATGTGGCGGCAGTAACGGCGGCAGCGGCGGTTGCGGTTCGGCGGCCAAGGAGCCGGTGGTTGAAGCTCCGGTAGCGGTGGAGCCTGAATTGATCGCCAGCAGTGAACAGCAATGGCCGATCGTCAGCGTCAACGGCGTGGCGATCACGCCGGAGGCGATGGCCCTGGAGGTGCAGTATCACCCGGCGCAAAGCCGCGAAGAGGCGGTGTACCTGGCCGCCCGCGCCCTGGTGATCCGCGAGCTGTTGCAGCAGCGCATCGCCGCGCTGGGGTTGGCGGTGGACATCGGCGCTGGCGAGAACCCAGAAGAAGCGGCTACGCGCCTGCTGCTGGAGCGTGAAGTGAAGGTGCCCGAGTGCGACGAGGCCACCTGCGTGCGCTTCTTCGAGAACAATCGCGGGCGCTTCCACAGCGCGCCGTTGCTGGCGGTGCGGCACATCCTGCTCGAATGCGCGCCGGACGATGCCGAAGCCCGCCACCTGGCCCATGTGCAGGCCGAAGTCCTGCTGCTGAGCCTGACCCAGAACCCCGGCAGTTTCGCCGAGCTGGCGCTCAAGTACTCCGCGTGTCCGTCCAAGGCACAGGGTGGCTCCCTGGGCCAGGTCAGCAAAGGCCAGACCGTGCCCGAACTGGAGCGCCAACTGTTCACCCTGGCACCGGGCCTGGCGGATAAACCGTTGGAAAGCCGCTACGGCTGGCACGTGATCAGCGTTGATCAGCGCATCGAAGGCCAGGCGCTGCCGTACGAAGCGGTGGCCACGGCGATTCGCACCCAACTGCAACAGGGCGTATGGCAGAAGGCGCTGGTGCAGTACCTGCAAACCCTGATCGGCGCGGCGGACATTCGCGGCATCGCGCTGCAGGGCGCCGACTCGCCGCTGGTGCAGTGACATGAGCCTGGTGGATGGGGTAGGCCGCTCGATTGACTACCTGCGGTTGTCGGTGACCGACCGTTGTGATTTTCGCTGTGTGTACTGCATGGCGAAAAACATGACGTTCCTGCCGCGCCAGCAGGTGCTCACCCTCGAAGAACTGGAGCGCCTGGCCGCGTTGTTTGTCGGCCAGGGCGTGCGCAAGATTCGCCTGACCGGCGGTGAGCCGTTGATTCGCCCGGGCATTGTCGGCCTGTGCCGCAACATTGCCGCGTTGCCGGGCCTGCGCGAACTGGTGATGACCAGCAACGGTTCACAACTGGCGAGGCTGGCCCGGCCCTTGGTGGAGGCGGGCGTCAAGCGCATGAATATCAGCCTCGACAGCCTCGACCCCCAACGCTTTCGCGCAATCACCCGCAACGGTGATCTGCGCCAGGTGCTGGACGGTATCGAAGCCGCGCGCAACGCCGGCTTCGAACGGGTCAAGCTCAACTGCGTGGTGATGAAAGGGCGCAACTTCGATGAAGTGCCGGCCTTGGTGCGCTACGCCATCGAGCAGGGCATCGACATCAGTTTTATCGAGGAAATGCCCCTGGGCGATGTGGGGCGCTCACGCGGCGAGAGCTTCTGTGCCAGCGACGACGTACGCGCGCTGATCGCTCGTGAACATGGGCTGCTCGACAGCACGGAAAACAGCGGCGGCCCGGCGCGCTACGTGCGCTTGGTGCAACATCCGCAGACGCGGATCGGCTTTATCTCGCCCAATTCCCATAACTTTTGCGGCAGCTGCAATCGGGTCAGGATGACCGTCGAAGGGCAGTTGTTGCTGTGCCTGGGGCAGGACAAGGCCGTGGATTTTCGTAGCTTGCTGCGGCGCTATCCATTGGAGGATGGGCCGTTGATCGCAGCCTTGCATCAAGGGTTGAAGGGCAAGCCATTGCGGCATGATTTCAGCGGGGACGGCGAGGTGCAGGTGGTGCGTTTTATGAATATGAGTGGAGGGTAGAAGCCGCCCATGGGGGCATGCCCGGCCCCAGGCACTGCAAGGCAGCGCCTGGGGCTCGCGGTCAGTGTGGCGAACTCGATGGCCTAGGCCGCCGCCTCCGGTGCTTCATAGGCATGCTCGTAAGCCTGTTTGGGTTGGTTGATCAATTGATCCAGCCAGTCTGGATCGGTGGGGTCCATACGGCCTTTGGGCCCATCCAGTATTTTCAGCCCACTGGCTTGCCATTCGGTCATTACCGCTTTGAGTCGGCCCGTGTACTCACTGGCCGGGCAGGCGATGTCGGTCCAGGGATCGACAATCCAGGCATCGCGCCAGATGGCCTCGGAAAAATCACGGGTCGCCGGCGGTCGTTCCAAGGGGCCGCCAATTACGGTGAACGCATGGGCATCCCCCGCCGACCATTCATAAGCGCGCCCCCCGCTTTTGGTGACAATGTCCTTTGACAGCAGGCTCATTTCCCCGCAGTTACCGGCGCCGGCCTTGAGGATCATGTCACCACGATTGGCCGCACGGGGGGTGTTGAGACGGCGCATCCATCCCAAGGTGTGGGAGGCCGCTTCGGCGCGCGCAATATCGCTGGCGGACCGCAGCTGATTACCGGGGCCCAGGCCCGTGGCCTTGAGCGCGCGGTTGACCGACGCGTTGGTGCTTTTTGCGTAGAACGCGTTTTTTTGCTCGGCCGTTAACGTGCTGAATGCGGCAGGCTTGTTCAGAGGCAGGACCCTTGCGGGCTTGAGGGCGATATCGGGCTTTTCGATGACGTGGCGACTTTGCAATTGATAGACCACCTCGCGTTTCTGTTCGGCGGTCATGCCTGAAACGCTGGATTTGAGCTCCTGGATCTGGGCATCGGTGTAGCCGTTTTTCTTCAACAGTTTCAACGCCTTGTCCAGGGGTGGCAGGGCGACCAGGTCGGCGTCGAACGGCACCGCGTTGGCGCCTTGACGCTGGGTCAGTTCACTGCGGTATTGCTTGACCAGGTCCAGGTCCGACGGGGTGGCTTCGCAGCGGATGAAATTGACTTTGCCGGTCTGGCCGTCCGTGATCAGCGCTTTATAGAACTCTGCGGTGTCCGCTTCGACGATCAGGTATCGGCGCGTGTCGGCGGGGTTGGAACTGGCAACGACGATGCCCCGGACTTCCCGCGAATCGTTACATGCGTCGCTGATACTGCCCAGCTTGACGACATAAGTGCGATCGCGCAGGAACTCACTTTCGCTGTTGCCATAGAGACCGAACCGCGCGTTCTTACTGATATCGCCCTTGACCACGGTTTTGTATTTGATGTGGGTTTTGCCTGGCAGTGGCACCAGTTTGTTGCCCAGTTCGGTATCCATCACGCGATTGAGGCGCTTCTCGAAAATGACTTCCCGATCCGCATTGAACAAGGACTTGCGTGGAGCGGGGAACAGCCGAACGTGCTCCAGCGATTGCAGCTCTTTGCCCGCCGTGTCATTGACCGGCTCCAGCGCTTTGACGAAGCACAGATCATTGGCGCCGCGTTTGGCTCTGCCGGACAGGGAGGTAGGCGCCGGGCAAATATTCTCGAATGCGTCGAGGCGGTCCGCGCGTTCGGTGGACTGCAAATCGCTCAACAGCCCAGGCTGGTCGGTGTCGTAGCGATAGACCTTCTCGCCGTCCACCAGATCGAAGCCGTTGGTGCGAGCGATGGTGTAGGCGTCGGACGACACGGACGGGTCGATGACCAGAGCGGCCGACCCATCGGCAAAACGTTCCTCGCCAATCGGCAGCGGCGTGTCGTTCACGGTGGTGCCTGGGGCCGCGTTGCGACCCAGCGCAACCGTGTCTCCGATCGCCGTGCCTTCGCTGGAAACTGCGAAGGGGTCCTCGGGACGCTCGGCGGCGCCGACGGCGAACAGGGTGTTGAGTACGCCATCGAGGGCTTTAGCGGCGCCTTCGCGCCGTTCGGACTCGGTGTCCCCCGAGATGGATTTTTCCACCCCTAGGACGCCCTCGGCGATGCCGGTCAGGAACGCCAGAGCCGCCACCGGTTCGGCAATGGGGGCTAGCTTCCCCAGCAGGCCGGCGGCCACGGAAAGGTCGTTCAGCCAGGTATCGCGTGTGACTTCGTCATTGGATTTGATGGTGACATCCGCGTCACGGCTCATGCGTTGACAGGTTTGCCGCATCACACTGTCGAAAACATCGCCTGTGATCCGGAAGTTGCCTTTGTCGATCACCGTGCCCTCCAGGTTGTCCCAGTAGCCCGTGCTCAAGTTACGCAAGGCAGTATCGACGCCTTCCTCCGGGCGCTCCCCGATCAACTGGTCCCCTAGCGGAATGATCGCCTTGAAGAGGCTCACGACGGTGCTGCTGGATTTATCCTGGCGGTCCGACAGGCTGAAGTGCGACGCCAACGCATTGCGTTTGTCCGGGTCTTTGCATTCATCGGCGATCCATTTGTCCATGCTGCCGAGGGATGAGAACCTCAGGAATTCTGGGGAGTGCCCTGGAATGTACAGAATCTGCCGCCCATCCCGCCGGTCTTTGAGGTAGCGGTATTGGCCGTCGTCCAACTCGGTGAAGCGCAAGATATCGGTGGACTTGAAACCATTGATATCCAGCGCATGTACACGGACCTTGTCCTTGACCGGGGCACGCGCCTGCAGCGCCTCCACGGGCACCGGTTGCTTGGGGTCTACCGGGACGTTGGAGGCGGCTTTCATGACCAGCTCATAGTCGCTGCGGGTCAAGCGCGCCTCGGCCGGCAAGCGCTCGCGGTCTTCGGGGCTGGCTTTTTCGTACGTTTCCAGTTGGCTGCGGGCGCTGTAAATAAACTGGCCTTTGAGGGTGTCACGGTATTTATCGGCGTTGTCCGCCCAGAAACTGTCCAGTTTGTCGGTCATGTGTTTCTGGAAGTCAGTTGACCAGGCTTCATGCATGATCTGCGAGGGCGCCAGGGGAAACTCGTTGTGCTTGCCATAGCCTCCCGAGTGGCTTTTGCCGGGGCCGTCGGTGTACAGACCCGCTTCGGAGTCGAGGTTGTTAGGCACTCCATCGTTTTCCGAAAAGTTGTTGAGCAACGCGTCGGGCAGACGCAGTGATGACTTCGGTTCCTCGCCCATGTGCTCCCATCCGGTCTGGGTGTCTGCACTTTGCGAGCCATTGAATCGATTCAAATAAAGGGTATCGGCATCGACGACCTTGCCGGTCAATTTCAGGATGATTGCTTCGGCCCACTTTTTCGCTTCCTGGCGCACATCCGGCAAATCCCGATTGACGTTGAACATAAGCGTGGCGAAATCACGCTTGTCGGCCTTCGACTTGGCCACTGCCGCGAACTGCGCCTGAGCCTGGCGATTGAGGTTGGCAAGGGCTGCGGCAGATCGGCCGGCGGCAGGTCGCAGCGGGTCGTCTGCTGCAATCGGATCAAAGGCCTGCTGTGTATTCAAGTGTGTGATGCGGGCCCGTTGGGAGGTGCTGTCAGCCTGGAGCGATTCGCCCTGGAAGTCGGCCACCACGCCCACCGGGGTGGCAATGAAAGCGTTGCCGGGTGCGATCTGCAGCGATTGATCGGGGGAAGGGGCGATGACTTGAGCCACCTTAATGATCGGCCCGGCAATATCGCCCCAGCCGGATGTGTCTGTCGGTGAGAGCACGGTGACGTCGTCGGCTTTTTTGACCAGCAACGTGCCCGTGGAGGGGATCAGCTCCAGCTGGGCCAGATCGAAGCCCTTGACCTTCATCCATTCTTGCACCGCCGGATGATCGAACAGGCTGCGATACAGCTCCAGCCACTGACCTAACGCCGTTTGAGTGGGCACGCGCACCCATGCAGGCGCCTCACCCCGGTTCGCTTTGCTTAATTCATCGGTGAAAGCGTGGAGCAACCGTTGCTCGTGGACATCGTTAGGGGGCGATTGGCGAGGGGCAGGGGTGATGGCCTGGATCGCGGCGGTTCTTTTAGCCTGGACCGTACGTGAACGCTCGTCGCTCGGCTGCGTGTGCTCGCGCAACGCTTCGAAACCTGAGCGGTGGAGGGCGGCGCAATGCTTGAGCATCTCTACCTGGGTGGCGTGAGCGACGGGCTCACCATAGAAATTGAGGACGGTCCTTGGATCGACTTCGGCCCCGGGGTAGCTGAGTTCGGCCGCCGAGCCCGCCGCGATAGACCTGGCTTTCTCCAGGATGGGCGCGGCAACGGCGGCCCATGCGGAATCGTCTTCAAGCGTAAAACGGCGACGCTGACCGTTGGCGACGGCGCTCAAGGTGCCCGACCGGGGCTCGATGCGCAGGCTACCGATGTCGATCCCTTTGTCTCTGGCAAAGCTTTTGAACGCCTCACTGGACAGCGATTGGCGGTAAGCCTCCCACGCCACGCCGAACGTAGATGTGGGTGCGGCGCCGAGCGCATCGGTCGTGTCGCTCCAGACCGCCGATGTGCTGTGCTGGTTGTACAGGTAGATAGCGCAGGCGTGCGCCAGAGCCCTGTCCCATTGCTCGACGGTTTGCGCTGGGGAAAGGTTACGTCTGGACGGCGGCAGCGCCTCTGGCTCATGGCTGAGGTGGGTGGCTAAGGCGTCGATGGCGTCTCTCTGTTTTTGCCTGACGCGTTGGTAGTCCGATGCGCCGTCGTTGGCGCCCGGCTCTCGATGTAAGCGCAGTGAAGGAAAGTCCCGGGTTTGCTTCAATCGGGTAATGGCGCGCAGGGTGCTGGGCAGGTCGGTCGCCCGTGCAGTTGCGTAAAAGTCGCCGATGACGTCCACAGGCGCGCGGTGTGCCCCCGTGAATTCGAAGGCGCCTGACAACGTTGGCATCAACTCCCGCGCGGCGGCAAGCAGGTCCGCAGAGACCTTGTTCCATGCCGGATTGTTTCGGGTCAGCTTCATCGGCACGCCATGGCTGACCCATTCCAGTCGGCCCTCTGAGGGGAACACTTTGAAGTGCGCCAAGTTGATGTTTTTGTTGCGCGCGAACGAAGCGAAGGGTTCTTGCTTGAGCGTGGCGGTAAACCGCGCCAGCGCTTGGCCGAACGTCGAGTTGGCCGGGATGTCGTCGACGGTCGCCGCGGGTGGAGGGGCTGTCGGGTTGGCAAGCAATGCTATCGCTCTGTCCATCAGCGCGGCGGAAAACGAACAGCTCAATAAATAATCTTCGTCCTTCACCAGAAAATCCGCGTTCTTCTTTGCGGCGGCGGTGACCGCTTCGTCTGGCGCTGCGCGCTTTGATCGGCCACTGTTGAGCGTTTCGCCGGGGCGCGACGTGTTCACAGACAGTGTGTTTTCCAGCGCCGGGGCGACGGTTGCAAAGCGCTGCATTGGGGATTGAGCTGTTCGCATAGAACTTCTTCGCTGTGAGTGGAGATCCCTTCTGTGTGGAGAGCACCTGGCGAAGGTTCCAGTGACGGCTCTCGGTGGGTGCTTACCCGAACGCGTTTGCCAACCTTGATCCCGGTCAATTTCGATTGGCGTGGTTCGCCGTAAAGTCACTGCATATTGTGTTTTCGTATAAAAAACCACCTATATGTAGTGTCCGGAGATCACTTATGCAAAGTGTGTCGAGCCCGCTGGTCAGCACCCTGTTACACAAACGCGACGGCACACGGGTCGCCTTCGACGCCGAAAAAATCCGCCAGGCATTGATCGCCGCCGGCACGGCCACTGGCGAATATCAGCCCGCCGATGTGGACCTGCTATTGGGCGCCGTGCTCGCGCGTTTGCGCGGTATCGAACGGCTCGACGTCGAGCAGATCCAGGACAGTGTCGAACGGGTGCTGATGGATGCCGGCTTCTTTCTATCGATGCGCGCCTATATCGTCTATCGCGAGCAACACGGGCGTCTGCGCCGCGACCGCAAGACCCTGGTGGAAGTCGCCACCTCCATGAACGAATACCTCGACCGCGAAGACTGGCGCGTGCAGGCCAATGCCAACCAGGGTTATTCCCTGGGCGGGCTGGTGTTGAACGTGGCGGGCAAGGTCACGGCCAATTACTGGCTGGATGAGGTCTACAGCCAGCAGATCGGCCAGGCACACCGCGAGGCGGATCTGCATATTCATGATCTGGATATGCTTGCCGGTTACTGCGCCGGCTGGTCGCTGCGCTCGTTGCTGCACGAAGGCCTCAACGGCGTGCCGGGCCGGGTGGAGGCGGGGCCGCCCAAGCACCTGAGCAGCGCCTTGGGGCAGATGGTCAACTTCCTCGGCACCCTGCAGAACGAATGGGCCGGCGCCCAAGCGTTCAGCTCGTTCGACACCTACCTGGCGCCCTATGTGCGCAAGGATCAGTTGAGTTACCCCGAGGTGCGCCAGGCGCTGCAGGAGTTTATCTATAACCTCAATGTACCGTCGCGCTGGGGCACCCAAACGCCGTTTACCAACCTGACTTTCGACTGGGTGTGCCCACAGGATCTGCGCGAGCAGATCCCGGTGATCGGTGGCGAAGAAATGCCGTTTGCCTACGGCGATCTGCAAGCGGAAATGGAGCTGATCAACCGCGCCTATATCGAGGTGATGCAGGCCGGGGATGCCAAGGGGCGCGTGTTCACGTTTCCGATTCCCACCTACAACATCACCCACGATTTCCCGTGGGACAGCCCTAACGCCGACCGCCTGTTCGAGATGACCGCACGCTACGGACTGCCGTATTTCCAGAACTTTCTCAACTCCGATATGCAGCCCAATCAGGTGCGTTCGATGTGCTGCCGCCTGCAACTGGACGTGCGTGAATTGCTCAAACGCGGTGGCGGTTTGTTCGGTTCGGCAGAGCAAACCGGCAGCCTCGGGGTGGTGACGATCAACTGCGCGCGCCTGGGCTACCTGTACAAGGGCGACACCTCGGGCTTGTTGCAACGCCTGGATCATCTGATGCAGCTGGCCATGGAAAGCCTTGAGGTCAAGCGCAAGGTCATCCAGCGCCACATGGACGCCGGCCTGTACCCCTACACCAAACGTTACCTGGGGACCTTGCGCAATCACTTCTCCACCATCGGCCTCAATGGCATGCACGAGATGCTGCGCAACTTCAGCGGTGACGAGCAGGGCATGCACACCGAACAGGGGCGCGCCTTTGCCCTCAAGCTGCTCGACCATGTACGCGCCACATTGCTGCGCTTCCAGGAAGAAACCGGCCATCTCTACAACCTCGAAGCGACGCCGGCCGAAGGCACCACCTACCGCTTCGCCAAGGAAGACCGCAAACGCTTCCCGGACATTCTGCAAGCCGGCAGCGACGTCGCGCCGTATTACACCAACTCCTCGCAATTGCCCGTGGGCTTTACCCAAGACCCGTTCGAAGCCTTGGAACTGCAAGACGAACTGCAATGCAAATACACCGGCGGCACGGTGCTGCACCTGTACATGGCCGAGCAGATCTCTTCGACCCAGGCTTGCAAGCAATTGGTGCGTAAAGCCCTGGGACGCTTCCATCTGCCGTACCTGACGATTACCCCGACGTTTTCCATCTGCCCAGTCCACGGCTACCTGGCGGGGGAACACGAGTTCTGCCCCAAATGCGATGAAACCCTCGGCTACGTTTGATCCCCCAAGGAGACTCACCATGCAAACTGCGCAACCCCAACGTCAACGCTGTGAAGTCTGGACCCGCGTCATGGGCTATCACCGGCCCGTGTCGGCGTTCAACCCCGGCAAGCAATCCGAGCATAAGGAGCGCGTGCACTTCACCGAAACGGCTGCCGCGGCTGGGCGCCAATGACGCGAGCACTAAGGGTCGGGGGCCTGGTGCCCCTGACCACCCTCGACTACCCCGGCATGCTCGCCTGCGTGCTGTTCTGCCAAGGCTGCGCCTGGCGCTGTCGTTATTGCCATAACCCGGACTTGATCCCACCGCGCGGTAGCGCAGAGGTGGATTGGCGCCGGGTTTTGCTGTTTTTGCAGCGGCGTCAGGATCTGCTCGACGCGGTGGTGTTCAGCGGCGGCGAACCGACGCTGCAGGAAGGCCTGCCGGCGGCCATGGACGAAGTGCGCGAGATGGGTTTTCGCATCGGTCTGCACAGCGCCGGCATCAAACCCGCCAGCTTTGCCAATGCGCTGGCCCATGCCGATTGGGTCGGGTTCGATGTCAAGGCATTGGCCGAAGACTGTCAGTCCATCACCCAGGTCAAGGGCAGCGGCGCCGCCAACTGGCACAGCCTCGACGCCTTGCTGGCCAGCGGCGTCGACTACGAATGCCGCACCACGGTGCACTGGCACCTGATCGACCCGCCACGCCTGTTGCGCCTGGCCCAGCGTTTGCAAGCCAGTGGAGTGAAGCGCTTCGCCGTGCAGATAGTCCGTACCGCCACCATGCTCGATACACAGTTGGCGTGCGCGCCGATACAAACGGCGCTGCCGGAGTTGTGGGCGCGGATGCGCGAGTTGTTTCCGGCGTTTGTGTTGCGAGGGTGAGCCCTCCACAGGATTTTTTATCGATGCTGCCCCCCGTGGGCAGGCCTTCATCAAGGAATGTTCAGATGATCCACTTAACCACCGCACGCCGTATTGTCATTGGCTTTGCGATTGCGCCTCTGGCGCTGATCGGTCTGGTGTTCTACGCCTTGCACGACCTGGCCACGCTCAAGCAACAGGCCGACCAGATCGTGCAGCAGGACTGGCCGAAGATCGCGCCGATCATGGTGATCGCCACCGGCGTGCGGGACAACGGGCGCAACACCCGCGACCTGTTGATCGACCAAGATAACCAACAGGCCCAGGCGGCCATCGGCACCACGCGCCAACGCATCACCGAGGCGTTCGCCACCCTAGAACCGCTGCTCGATACCGCCGAAGGCAAGGCCGCCTACGCCCGTTTGAAAACCCATCGCGAAGCCTACGTGGCGGCGTTCACCCAAGTGCAGGCGCTGATTAAGCAGGGCGCCCGTGACCAGGGCCTGGCGCAGCTCAAGCAGCAGGTGATGCCGGCGGAGCTGGAGGTGTTCAAAAGCCTGGACGCCTTGATGGCGTTACAGGGGCGTGTGTTTGCCGAGCGCCAGCAGGTGGCGCAGGCTCTCTACGACGATGCCCGACGCACCATGATCGGCCTCTTTGTGCTGTGCCTGGCGCTGGTAGTGGCGGCGGCGGTGCTGGTCACCCGCAGTGTGTTGCGGCCCCTGGGCGGCGAGCCGGATGAGGCGGCGCGGGTGTTGAGTCATATCGCCGGCGGTGACCTGACTATCGTGGTGCCGGTGGGTGACAGCGCGGAGGGCAGCGTGATGCGCAATCTGCATCACATGCAGCAGAACCTCCAGCAGATGGTGCGGCATATCGCAACGTCGGTGGACGGCGTGGCTAGCTCATCGGAGCAACTCAGTGCGGTCAGCACCCAGACCAGCGGCAGCTTGCAGTTGCAGGGCCAGGAGATTGAGCAGGCCGCTACCGCCGTGAACGAGATGACCGCCGCTGTGGACGAGGTGGCGCGTAACGCGGTGAGCACCAGCGAAGCCTCGCGCCTGTCGGAACAGACCGCCCAGCGCGGCCAGGCCCAGGTCCAGGAAACCGTGGCCTCGATCAACACCCTGGCCAACGGCGTGGTAGAAACCTCAGAGCGCATCCAACAACTGGCTGGGCGCGTGCAAGACATCAGCAGCGTGCTCGATGTAATCCGCAGCATCGCCGATCAAACCAACCTGCTGGCCTTGAATGCCGCCATCGAAGCCGCCCGAGCGGGCGACGCCGGGCGTGGTTTTGCGGTGGTGGCCGATGAAGTGCGCGCGCTGGCCCATCGCACCCAGGTGTCGACCCAGGAAATCGAACAGATGATCGGCGCCATCCGCCAGGACAGCGAACACGCCGTGGCGGCCATGCACGACAGCAGCGAACGGGTGCAGGCAACTTTGGGCGTGGCCCAGCGCTCGGGGCAGGCGCTGGAAGAAATCACCCGGTCTATTTCCCAGATCAACGAGCGCAATATGCTGATTGCCAGCGCCACCGAGGAACAGGCGCTGGTGGCGCGGGAAGTGGATCGCAACCTGGTGGGCATTCGAACCCTGTCACAGCAGGTGTTGCAGGGGGCTATTCATACACAGACGGCAGGGCAGGAACTGGCAGGCATGGCCGGGGATTTGCACCAGATGGTGGGGCGGTTCAAGGTCTAGGCCGCTACCAGAATCCCACCTTTGGAGCGGGTTCTTTCAGTTAATGCTGGGCAAGCCGTTTGGATTGGCCTGTCGCGAACCGCGCGGCAATGCGCCGTATGACCTGGCCCAGGCAATGCAATCAAAGGTGGGAGGGGGCTTGCCCCCGATGTGGGAGTTGAAGTTGACACATGTATTGCTGACCCGCCGTCATCGGGGGCAAGCCCCCTCCCACAGTTTGAGCGAGTTTTTTCAGTTAATACTGG